>RGOY01000207.1 GCA_010028225.1 Actinomycetota bacterium | reverse complement strand
TTAGATGAATAATTTTGTTACTTCTCATATTTTTTTCTTAAAATATTCGGAAGTCTTCTCGATTCCTTCTCTTAATTGCACTTTAGGCTCCCAATTCAAGATTACTTTGGCAAATGAAATATCAGGACACCTTTGCTTTGGATCATCTTGCGGCAATGGACTATTTATAATCTCACTCTTGGACCCAGTAATTTCCTTTACTACATTTGCCAATTCAAAGATCTTAAATTCATTTGGGTTGCCTAAATTAATAGGGGTTGAAGGTGATTCGTTTAAGGTTAAAGTTTTATATATTCCTTCAACTAAATCTGATACGAAACAGAATGATCTGCTTTGTTGACCCTCACCAAAAATACTTATTGGCTCACCCTTAAGTGCTTGAACTATAAAATTACTTACTACTCTCCCATCACCTATAGACATATTTGGCCCATAGGTATTAAAAATTCTGATGACTCTAGTATCTAATCCATATTGCCGTTTGTAATCAAAACATAAAGTTTCGGCAGCTCTTTTGCCTTCATCATAACAAGATCTAATTCCAATCGGATTTACATTTCCCCAGTAACTTTCATTCTGGGGTGAAACAGAAGGATCTCCATATACTTCACTAGTAGAAGCCTGAAGAACTCGAGCTCCGGTTTTATTTGCTAAATGCAATAAATTAATCATTCCTAAGAAATTTGTTTCAATAGTTCTTACTGGATCTTTTTGGTATGCAACTGGAGATGCTGGGCAAGCGAAGTTAAGAATAGCATCCACTTTTACTTCATATGGAATTCTGACATCATGCTCTATGAATTGAAAATTTTTATTACCCATTAAATGTTCAATATTATTGAGAGATCCAGTTGACAAATCATCTAAACCAATAACTTGGTGGCCACTTTCAACCAACTTCTTTGAAATATGAGAGCCAAGAAAGCCAGCAGCCCCTGTAAGAAGTATCCTCATTACCTTATCCTCGCATAATTGGTTAGTGAAAAGTTAAAAACTTAAATCTTTAAATCTGAATTTAAATCATGATTTATATAATTACGGCTTTAAATTGTCCTCATCGCTATAGGGATTCTCATGTGTTCCCTTTTTATTTGAATCTAACTCTCCGTGTAGTTCTTTTGCCAATCGCTCTAAATCCATCTCCTGATTTGAGTACTTAAGATCTCTAGCAACCTTCGTTTGCTTAGCTTTTGATCGGCCACGTCCCATAGGTGGGCCTCCTTCACTATTTAAATGCGATCTCTGTCGTAGAGGCAAAGATTATCTAATCAACCCTAGTTTTAGCCAAAATGTTACACATACATACCAACCGGCTACTCCTTTGAAAGCTGGCTAAAAACTGGGGACAGATCACTAGCCACCCCTGAGGCTGTGATCTGGCCTGATGTCACAAACTCTTCCCATCTCTCAGGGTTTTGGCGCAATTGTATTAAAACCTGTGCACTCATCTCCACGGTATTTGGTGGAGTGCCTCGTTTGTGGTTACTTCCTGGAACGCACTGAATCGCACCGTATGGCGGAATGCGAAGCTCAACAGATTTACCAGGTGAGGTTTTTTTAATTAAATCTAAAATTTCCTTAACTCTTGCAGCTATCTGAGGATCTTTTTTCACTCTAAATCAAAGCTTGCAGATCTACTTTAGAGATCTCACCTTTTGTAACCTTTCGAATCTCATCTGCCACCTTTTGGGATTGCTCAATCGCACTTCCGGCAAAATCTGCAGGGTTTTTAATTAACTCATTTAACCGCTCAAGAGATAATGGAAAATCCTTTTCACCACTTAATGCCTTAAAGAAATTACCGGCAGTATTTGTAGTGGCATGCTTTTTAATCAATTCATGAGCTACCTCTCTACCCATACCAGCTTTAACACAACTCATCAGAATTTGTGAGGTAGCTAAAAATGGCAAGTGCTCCTGCAACTCCTTATTTATAT
>RGOY01000206.1 GCA_010028225.1 Actinomycetota bacterium | reverse complement strand
AGTAACTAACTAGATAAGTCTGAATGACTGCGAGTACCGTAGTGACTGCGAGTAATCCCGATACCTACTAACGAAGGGACGAGACAATGGATAGACGAATGGCGCAAGCACTAGATAGATACCTGACGAGTGCGCCTGAATGGACGCCAACACTGATTGACTCAACTAACTACTCCGATTGGCACGACAACGATTGTGTGAACGAGCGTTACTGCGAAGTCTGCAAGCGTGCAGTCGGCTGGATTCAGTTTGAGAATCACGGCGACATAGTGATGCAGTACGGATTCTGGCAGATGGACGAAGATGGCGAACGAGTGTGGTGTGAGCCTTGCTACGACGCTGAGCACTACGAACCTGAGTACGACACCTACTACGACGACGGATTACCAGACAATAACTAATTAGATAAGTCTGAATGTCGTGAGTTAGTATGGCATTGTCTCCACTCACAACCTAAGGGGGTTACTAATGGGACGGTTATCACTAGACGGATTCCGTGAAGTCGCTGACGACGACACGGCACTCCGTTGGCACTTGCAATCCAATCACTATCCACCGATTCCGAGCGTAATGATTGAGCCCTGCAAGGTTGCAATCGCTAACGCCAATGCAGGCGAATGGCACGCTGAGATTCAGTTACCTGACGGAATCCTATGGCGTGGCAACACCACCTGCCCGACTCACGCACTCATTGAGCACGCACACCTAGACGGATTCCTAGACGACAATGAGTAACGACAACGAGACTCCGTATCAGTATCGTGCGCCTAAGGGTGAGTGTGCATACTGCGACCACGCCACTGAGATTGACGACAGAATGGCTCCACCACACACCTTGCCCACCGAGCGTTAGGTGCAAGGGACTTATCTAGTTAGTTACTACGAGCCCTGCCAATCGGCAACGGCATACTGCGAGCGCATACACGCCGACCTGCCTGCCCACGCCTGCGAGCGTGCGAATCTCTTATCTAGGTAAGTCTCTCCGACTGCGAACTACGAGCGTGAACTTGGCACTTCGCACCGACCACCCCGACGGCACGCAACCTGCGAGCGACGCTGTGAGCCCCGCAGCTGGGCTTATCGCCGGGGCTCACACGGTGAGAGAGCGTTTGTGGTTTGGCTCTATCGTCGGGTGGGTCGGCAGAAAGTCGGATTTATTTCTCTGCTATCCAAGATAAGTCTGTTCGCCTATCACTAGACTGCGAGGTATGAAACAACACACGATTACCTTCGGCTCAACGAGCGTTACGGTAACGAGAGATGAGTTGGTATCTGCTTGCGCTCAGGCAGGTATCCGAGTTGAGGTCATTTGCGATACTGCGAACGACCCAAGCACACCGACCTACACCGACCCGACTACGGGCTTCATCACTTGGGAGTGACTGTGAGTAACTATCTAGATAAGTACGACTACCAGCGTCAAGTTCGTATCAACGCTCACTACCGTTGGCTTGCTCGCTGTTTGAGAAACTTCGTATTGGCTGTAATCATTACTTGCGTCATTCTTGGGCTTCACCAATACAACACCAATAAGGCTGAGGCATACACCTGCTATGGAGATAAGGTCACGGTCATAGCGTGGGATACTCTATGGCGTATCGCTGAGGAATACTGCTCAGGCAACATCAGTAATGCGACAGATGACTTAGTAGATAAGTACGGCACGACCATTCAGATAGGTCAAGTAATAGACCTACCGAGACAGGACTAACCGTGAAACACTTATTCCTTGTAGTTGCTGAGGCAGATGACGAGGGCGAGGGCGTATCGTTCTCGCTAGATGACGACACGATAGACCAAGTGTTAGGTGGCTGTATCTACAACGACAAGACAGGTCAGTACGAGAAAGTACCAGCGCACCTAGACGCAACTGACGACAGAATACGGAAGCGCATAATCTCTGCGCTTGGCATTTAGTCTCTCTCACTTATCTAACTAGATAAGTC
>RGOY01000205.1 GCA_010028225.1 Actinomycetota bacterium | reverse complement strand
CGATGGTGAAACTCAATTCCCCAGAAGCCACGTTCTCTTCGAGTGGAAAGATCGAGGTTGGCGCGTTTACGGTGGAATTTGACCTCACGGGAAGTGTCGATGTTGAAGCTGAGCGTGCTCGACTCTCAAAAGACCTTGCGACTATCGAGAAGGATCTAGCCACCGCAAAGGTCAAACTAGAAAATGAGAATTTCATGGCTAAAGCACCACTCGAAGTGATTGAAGAGATTCGTGGGCGACATGATTACTGCATCAAAGAAATCGAACGCATCAAGTCTTCTCTTGCATCTTTGCCAACAAAGTGATTGCCATGGCCAACGCCGATGATCTGGAGCGATTGAAATTCGTCGAAGCTGAGTTACTTAAACGTTGGCCAGAGACGCGACTTGAGCCGACGCTTGAGCGGATTGCTTATCTGACGGATGCTCTTGGTTCGCCACAGCTTTCCTATCCGACAATCCATCTCACTGGGACTAACGGTAAAACAACCACATCTCGCATGATTGATGCAATTCTCTATCAACTCGGTTATCGAACGGGGCGATTCACAAGCCCTCACCTCGAGTCCATCACTGAGCGAATCTCGATTAATGGAGAGCCAATATCAGCGGAAGCGATGGTCGCCACCTATAACGACATAGCGCTTTACCTGGAGATGGTCGATGGGCGAATGAATCACCCGCTCTCATTCTTTGAAGCAATTACTGCTATGGCTTTTGTCGCTTTCGCCGAGTATCCGGTCGATGTAGGCGTGATTGAGGTTGGGATGGGCGGCGAATGGGATGCAACAAATGTCGTCAATGCAGCAGTTAATGTGATTACACCGATTGGCTTTGATCATATGGAGTATTTGGGCACAACGATCGAGGCGATAGCGAAAACCAAATCGGGAATCATCAAGGCCAACTCGATCACAATTCTCTCCGCTCAAGAGAGCGAGGCTGCAAAGGTTTTGATCGAGCGATGTATCGCTATGGAATCTGCCCCTATTCGCGAAGGTATCGAGTTTTCGCTAGCGAAACGCGAAATTGCTCTTGGTGGACAGGTGATTTCCATTGATGGAGTTAATGGACGTTATGAGGATTTATTCCTGCCGCTTCATGGCGAACATCAAGGCCATAACGCGGCGCTAGCAGTTGCCGCTGTTGAGGCCTTCACTGGTGAAAGCGCAATTGATAGAGAAGTGCTGGGTGAGGCATTTGCCTTGATCCGATCTCCCGGACGACTAGAGGTTATGCATCGAGAGCCGACTGTGATTATTGATGCGGCGCATAATCCCCATGGCATGAGCACGCTGGTTAGGACTCTTGAACACGAATTCGACTTTGACAAGCGAGTAGCGATCTTTGCCCCGATGGGGGATAAGGATGTTGAAGGAATGCTCGAGTTATTAGAGCCTCACTTCGATGCGATTATCGTTACGAAGAATTCTTCTCCCCGCTCGAGTGATCTAACCCATTTGGAAGAACTTGCGGTTGCTCGCTTTGGCAGGTCTCGTACCCAGAGCGCGACCAATCTTTCGTCAGGGATTTCCGAAGCAATCCAATGGGCTAAGGCCCAAGGCAATGCAAGTGCAGAGAGAGGAAAAATGCGAGCAGCAGTTGTGATCACAGGGTCAGTGGTCACGGTTGGCGAAGCGCGAGCGATTTTGAAGTCCATGGCAAGAGCTGGTGAAGATCGAAGCGGAAAAGGAGTCACTCAAATATGAAAGTGATGGCGCGAAGCGTTTTAGTGATGGAAGCGATCACCGTTGGCTTTGCACTCTTGCTGGTTCGACTAGATGCGAAAGGCTTTGAGGTCGCACTAGGTGGAGTAATCGCTCTTGCACTGATTCTGAACTCGGGGCTACTTAGATTTAAATGGGGATGGTGGCTAGGTGGATTTCTACAAGTTGCTGTGATCCTCTACGGATTTGTCATCACGTCGATGTTCTTCATGGGTGCGATCTT
>RGOY01000204.1 GCA_010028225.1 Actinomycetota bacterium | reverse complement strand
ATTCGTTTTATATTGCTCAAAGGTATCGCAAACGCGTTCACTTTATATGATGATTTAGGCGCACGTGCGATGTCAGACATTGATGTATACATCGACCCAGCAAACATCAATAAAGCGCACGAGTTACTTCTAAAACTTAACTGGCAAACAAAGGACGCCCCCAACTTAGCAAGACTCCGTTTTCAGTATGCCGCCACCCGAGACATTAATCAGGTTACCGAGGTCACCCTTCTCGAAAAATCCAATCTTGACGCCAATTTCACGGCCTAGCGCCTTGGAGACTTCATAGACGTAATAGTGATTGACGAGCCCGAGATCTATTTCTCCAGCATCGATGGCTTCAACAATCATGGAGTTCTTCTCGTAATATCTCGGCTCATTGGCTACAAGATCTCGAAGCCATTGCTCTGTTGCCGCCTCCCCAGCATTAATGCGAAGTGCGGTGACGAAAGCCTGGAAAGAGCCATTCGTTGGAGCAATTCCAATTCGACCTTTGTAGATCGGGTTCGTTACATCGCGATAACTCATAGGAAGGTCTTTAAGTCGCGAAGGGCTATAAGCGAAGACGCGAGTGCGACCCGTGATACCTACCCAGAATTTCTCTTGAGAAGAGAACGCACTTGGAACTTCATTGAGAATCGACTCACTGAGCAGATCAAGAAGTCCTGCCTCTGCAACGGCTCCTAACGATCCGGCATCTTGAGAGATGAAGAGGTCTGCTGGTGAGTTCTCCCCTTCTTCGAGAAGTTGAGCCGCTAGTTCTGCTGAATCGGCATAGCGAACGTTGAGCCTTATTCCACTCTCTTCCTGGAACTTCTCGAAAACATCCCCGAGATATTCCTCGCTCCGTCCCGAATAGACGGTGAGCTCAGTGCCTTGCTCACCCGATGACGAGCAGGAGGCGAGAAGCCCCGTAAACATGATCAAAGCCACGACGAGGGCAGTTTTGCGAAGTGAGTACACCTGGTTCTCCATTGTTTGAGTGCGACAGAGGTAGATGGAGAGGCTAAGGCAGAAGGGGCGATTAACGCAACAAGAATGTTGCGTTAATCAGGTGAAGTTGCTTACCTGACCGAACGGAGAACGGCGGTGACTTTTCCGAGGATTTCAGCCTTCTCACCTGGGATGGGGTCATAGGCCTCATTCGCCGGTAGGAGCCAGACTTTGCCACCCTTTGTGGAGAAGGTCTTTACCGTCGCTTCGCCGTCAATCATGGCCGCAACAATTTCGCCCTTTTCGCAGGTTTTCTGAGATCGGACGACGACAAAATCGCCATCACAGATAGCGGCATCAATCATCGAATCACCGACAACTTTGAGCATGTAGAGCTCACCCTCTCCTACCAACGTTGCGGGCAATGGAAAGACTTCTTCCACTTCCTGTTCAGCCAGAATCGGTGCACCAGCGGCGATCCTGCCGACGAGCGGAACGGAATGAGTTCTCGCGACTTCTGCGCCGCCTTGACCGGTCTCACGAATCTCGACGGCTCGCCCGCGAGATGGGTCTCGCCGAATGAAACCTTTCGCTTCGAGCTCGCCAAGTTGGTACTTGACGCTTGAGGGGGAGGCCAAGCCGGCTGCTTGGGCAATCTCTCGCATTGTCGGTGGGTAGCCGCGACCTTCGACTGATTGGCGGATGACTTCGAGGATGGCACGTTGTCGCTGAGTCAGCCCTGCGCTATCGGGGAGGGAGTCGGGGAGTTCAAGGATTTCGCCAGCTGAGTGGCTAATTGGGTGGCTGATTGAGTGGCTAGTGGAATCGCTCATAGGCAGAAGGGTAGTTCCGAAACGAAAAAAATTCAAACAAATGTTCGAAATTAACTTGCGGGTGTCGGAGGGGAGGTGTACCTTTCTGGTTAGAACAGGTGTTCGAACACTATCCCCGGTGTCGATGGATCTGATCAAAGAAGGTTCCCCATGAGCACATATCTCGTATCGGCTTCTAAAACCA
>RGOY01000203.1 GCA_010028225.1 Actinomycetota bacterium | reverse complement strand
GTGAAACGGCCCGTTGATTCGATGACGATATCGGCACCAGCTTCGCCCCAAGGAATCTGGGCTGGATCCTTTTCGGCAAAGACTTTGAAAGTCTTCTTCCCGACAGTTATGGAGTCCTGCGTATGGCTAACTTTCTCGCCAATACGTCCGAGAATCGAGTCGTATTTGAGCAAATGCGAGAGCGTGGCGTTATCGGTTAGATCGTTGACGGCTACTATCTCGAAATCGGCGCCGGATGTGAGCGCTGCCCTGAAGAAGTTTCTGCCGATTCGACCAAATCCATTGATACCTACTTTTACCATCTGCAAATCCCGTCAACGTTGAACTGAGAGCCAATCCTGACTATAACTTTCCTACAGATCGTCCTCAATTGATTTACCCACTGCGCCGTGGAGCTGAGCCGAAGCCTACCAACTTACCTAATTTTTTGCCGATTCCTTTAACACAAATAATTATTTGAGTTAATTGAGCATCTCGGGAGATATGGAACTTTCCGTATCAGGAATTCCCAACTCCCCTGCCCTCTTATCGGCCATAGCCAAAAGTCTTCTTATTCGTCCCGCTATTGCATCCTTCGTCATTGCTGGTACTGCCAAAGTGCCTAACTCCTCAAGGCTCGCCTGTCCATGACGAATACGCAATTCCCCGGCTTCACGAAGATGATCTGGTATTTCATTGCCCAATATTTCAAGAGCTCGTTGAACTCGCGCAGAAGCAGCGACGGCTGCCCGCGCAGAACGCCTGAGATTCGCGTCGTCGAAGTTCGCAAGACGATTCGCCGTCGCCCGCACTTCTCTACGAAGCCGTCTCTCTTCCCAAGCCAAGACACTTTCATGCGCGCCAATTCGAGTGAGTAGCGCCCCAATTGAGTCACCATCTCTGATGACCACCCGATCTACTCCACGTACTTCACGCGCCTTTGCAGTGATGCCTAATCTTCGCGCAGAACCAACTAGGGCGAGTGCTGCTTCAGGTCCAGGACAAGTTATCTCGAGAGCAGAAGATCGACCGGGTTCAGTGAGAGATCCATGTGCGATGAATGCTCCTCGCCACGCCGCCTCTGCATCGCAAATTGCTGCCGATACTATCTGCGGTGGCAATCCCCTGATTGGGCGATTCTGCGAATCAGTTAGACCAGTCTGTCGCGCTAGCGCTTCACCTGCGTCAATAACACGAACCATGTATCGATTGCCTTTTCGAAGCCCACCAGGTCCGACGATCATCAACTCAGAATCATGCCCGTATATTTCCTGAATATCTTTTCTAAGCCGTCTCGCCGAGTGTGCGGCATCAAGTTCTACCTCGATAGCAATCTTTCCGGAATTGATGTGAAGACCATCTGCGAATCGAAGAACTGCCGAGACTTCGGCTTTCCTACAACACGGTTTATTGACCGCAACTCGGCTCAGTTCATCTTTGACCGACTCTGTCATAGCCATGAGGGTTATCTAACACTCTCGTTCGCAAAAATGTGGCTGAAAGCCGAGGCCAATTTCTGCCAATCATGGTGATGCGGGTCGCTTTTCTGGGTCACATCAGCGAGAACTAGCCGTCCACCCATCTCTTCAACCTTCGATTTCAAGGCATTGCCGTAGCGTTCAGCGCTCTTATCAGCCAGCGCGATATCGAAGCGAAGTGTCGGAGCAAACCTCTGCATAACGGCTAGATGATGGTGCGGGGAAGTTCCTGAAAGTTCATCTCCGTAAGGGTCATCAAGATTGAGAACAATCACCTTTCTTGCGTCAGAGGCGATGATTGAGTTCAGCTGCTCCTCTAAAAGTAGGTGTGGCATCACGGATGAGTACCACGAACCTGGGCCAATTGTTATCCAATCAGAATCTTTAATTGCATCCAACGCTTCTTGAGTTGCACGTGGTGCGCCCGCATCCGAATTGGTTGACATGATTCGTATCTCTTCGAGAGCCCCCCGATAGGTACCAACTTCCACCTG
>RGOY01000202.1 GCA_010028225.1 Actinomycetota bacterium | reverse complement strand
AATGATTTGGTCGATGAGAATGCTGGGCGTTGCGTTGATTGGTCTGTCGGCCTTCATGCTGATGGCCGCTGGAAATTTCAGCGAGCGAGCACTTCGCCAAGCGGGTCTATTAATGATGAGTCTTTCGCTAGCCTTCACAGCACTCACCGCTTTTGCACCAGGTCCGCTCACTCTCGGGAAGGTTATCTATCTGGCAGTCGGGGCGAGCTTTGCCTTGGCTTATAGCTGGGCCCTTCGTGGCTATCGCACCTTCAAATAGTTCAACTTTCCCTTGAGTCTTAGAGTGTGTCGGTCCTTGTGTCTAAGGTGTTTACTTTCTAAAGTTCTCCATCGAGGATACTTCCCCCTCCCTGCATTGGAGCCTCATGAACGAGAATGAAACAACAGCGACCCCTAGAGAACATGGTTATAGGGGAGCGGTTGCATGCCAAGCAGCAGGCATTTCCTACCGCCAGCTCGACTATTGGGCACGTACCGGTCTTGTAGTTCCTTCGATTCGTTCAGCCTCTGGCTCTGGGTCAGCTCGCCTTTACAGCTTTACCGATATTTTGGTACTCAAAATCATCCGTCGCTTCCTTGATGCCGGAGTCTCGCTGCAAAACATCCGCACTGCTGTTGAACATCTAACGGCCAAGGGCGTTGCCAGCCTCGAGCAGGTTACATTGATGAGCGATGGTGTTTCGATCTATGAATGTTCCTCGTCGGAGGAGGTCTACGACTTACTTCAAGGCGGACAGGGAGTTTTTGGCATCGCTATCGGAAAGGTCCTTAGCGAGGTCGAAGGGACATTAGTCACACTTGAACGCGATAGCGCGGCTTCCGACTCTGATGAGCTTGCGGCACGTCGTCGGGCCAAAGAGGCAGAGGTAAAGGCCGTATAGTTCTAAAGAGAAAAAGTTAAGAGGCACTGCTTATCCTTGCCTCGTGTCTGGTTCAGAGCGTATTGCCCGGTTTCAAGATAGACATATTGGCCCCTCAGAACACGCCCTGACAACAATGCTGATGAGTTTAGGGTTTAAAGACCTCGACTCTTTTGCAGAAGTAGTGGTCCCAGATTCCATTCGCACCCTTGATGCACTCGAAAATCATTTGCCCCGCGCGATCGGGGAGCACCAGGTCCTCAACGAACTAAAGACTCTTGCCTCACGCAATAAGAACTTCACATCTTTAATCGGCAATGGATACTTCGGAACGCTCACTCCGCCAGTCATTGTTCGAAACCTGCTGGAAAACCCGGCCTGGTACACGGCCTACACGCCGTATCAACCAGAGATTAGTCAGGGACGTCTAGAAGCGCTCTTTGCCTTTCAAACCATGATCACCGATCTCACGGGGCTTTCAATTTCCAATGCTTCAATGCTTGATGAACCCACAGCAGCTGCTGAAGCAATGACTCTGGCAAGAAGGTCGTGGCAAGGCGATGACGATGCTCCGATCATGGTTGAAGCTGGCGTTAATCCTCAAACCATTGCCGTTCTCGAAACTCGTGCCCGTCCACTTGGTATCAAGGTGGTGCAATTCTCACTTGAGAATCCGACTCCTGATCTCAAACCATTCGCCGTTCTGGTTCAATCCCCGGATACTCATGGTGTAATCCACGATCTCGAATCGATCCGTAGATATACCGAGAAGTTTGGATCATCGCTCATTGTTGCTACTGATCTCCTTGCGCTCACGCTGATGAAATCACCAGGGGAGTACAAGGCTGACATTGCCGTTGGTTCAGCACAGAGATTCGGTGTTCCTATGGGTTTTGGCGGTCCTCACGCGGGTTTCCTAGCGGTACGTGACGGATTGGAGAGATCGCTACCTGGACGCTTGGTAGGTATGAGCGTTGATTCTCATGGCAATCCTGCATTACGTCTTGCGCTACAAACTCGTGAACAACATATACGACGAGATAGAGCGACCAGCAACATCTGTACTGCGCAAGTTCTCTTGGCCAACATCGCGGCTATGTATGCGGCCTACCACGGTCCG
>RGOY01000201.1 GCA_010028225.1 Actinomycetota bacterium | reverse complement strand
GATGCTCGTCTCTCCAGAGAGCATCAGAGCATCTGCACCATCAATCACTGCATTGGCACAATCAGTTGCTTCAGCCCGTGTGGGCCGGGGATTGTGAATCATAGAATCGAGCATCTGAGTCGCAACAATGACTGGCTTGGCATTCTCGCGAGCTGCAGTGATACATCTCTTTTGCACCATCGGTACATCTTCGAAAGGCAACTCAACGCCAAGATCGCCACGAGCAACCATCAATCCATCGAAGGTATCGATGATCTCTTGAAGATTTTCTACTGCTTGGGGCTTCTCAATTTTTGCAATAACCGGGATTCGAACTCCCGCGCTATCCATGATTCGGTGAACATCCTCGATGTCCTTAGCACTTCGGACAAAGGAGAGAGCGATGAAATCTGCTCCCGCTTTGAGCGCCCACTTGAGATCCTCTACATCCTTCTCTGACATCGCAGGCACCGAGACTGCAACGCCAGGCAGATTGATTCCTTTGTTGTTGCTGACAGTGCCGCCCTGCAGAATCTCGGTGATGACTTCTCGCTCCTTTGATTCAACGACTCGAGCCATCACGCTTCCATCATCAATGAGAATCAAATCACCCTTCTTGCAATCTCCGGGAAGACCCTTGTAAGTAGTGCTCGCGCGGGAGGAATCTCCGTCAATCTCATCGATCGTAATAGTGAACTTGTCTCCAACTGAGAGTCGATGTGGTCCTGAGCTAAACCTGCCCAATCGAATCTTCGGCCCTTGCAGATCCACCAATATCGCAACTGGACGCCCTGCCTTCAGCGCGCTTGCTCGAATGATTTCGAATAAGCGTTCATGTTCTGCATAATCCCCGTGAGAGAGATTGAGGCGAGCTACGTTCATCCCTGATTCGATGAGTTGAGTGATCTTCTCTTGGGACGCGACTGCAGGACCCATGGTGCAGACAATCTTTGCCCTGCGCTTCCAGGTGTTAGCGGCAAACATGGTCAAATCCTATCTTCACACTGTCAACGGTCGATCAGTTGGTTCGACAATTGCGGGAAGTTGAGTTCGACCGGTGAGATAGTGATCGACATGTGCGGCAGCACTTCGTCCCTCTGCGATTGCCCAAACAATGAGAGATTGTCCTCGCCCCGCATCGCCACATACAAAGACATTCTCAACATTGCTCTGATAGGAAGAATCGCGAGCAATCAATCCACGTTCATCTAAAGCGATGCCGAAATCATCAATGAGCGAATTTCGCTCGGGGCCAGTGAAGCCAAGAGCGAGAAGTGCCATATCGCACTCGATTTCATGTTCGCTGCCTGGGATCGGCTGAAATCTTCCATCTTCGTATCGTGTCTTGACGACCTTCAATGCTCGGAGATTTCCTTGACTATCTCCTAAGAATTCTTGCGTCGCGAGAGCATAAAGACGCTCTCCTCCTTCTTCGTGAGCACTACTCGTCCTGTAGACCATGGGATAAGTGGGCCACGGTTGGTGAGAGGGGCGTTCATCTGAAGGGCGAGGCATAATCTCGATTTGCGCGATTGATCTTGCTCCTTGCCGTATCGCAGTCCCGAGACAGTCCGCGCCAGTATCTCCTCCACCCAAAATGATGACATTCTTACCCTTAGCACTTATCGACTTCTCAATGAGTTGCTCCGCTTCCACCTCACCAAGTGCCTGCTTGTTGCCCCAGGGTAAGTACTCCATCGCTTGATAAATGCCATGTAGATGCCTTCCAGGAATTTCAAGTTCGCGCCACTTAGTCGCTCCCGTAGCGATCACAATCGCGTCGTATCGTGACTTAAGTTCTGCTACTCCAAGATCAACGCCGACATCTACTCCAGCACGAAATCTCGTTCCTTCTCGCTCCATTTGTTTCAACCGTCTATCTAATACGCTCTTCTCCATCTTGAATTCAGGAATCCCGTAACGCAGCAACCCACCAATTTTCTCTGCTCGTTCATAGACGACAACGGTGTGTCCAGCCCGAGTCAATTGTTGTGCTGCGGCA
>RGOY01000021.1 GCA_010028225.1 Actinomycetota bacterium | reverse complement strand
GATTCGAACCGCAGAATCAGTGGTGTTGACGCTCTGGCCACCGGGTCCAGATGAACGATAGACATCGATACGAAGCTCATTCATATTAATCTCAACTTCAATTTCTTCAGCTTCTGGCAGGACGAGAACTCCCGCTGCAGAAGTGTGGATCCTGCCCTGACTCTCAGTCTCTGGAACTCGTTGAACGCGATGGACGCCACCTTCGAATTTCAACTTCGCGAAGGGGCCTTGTCCTGCTTCAGGAACGCCACGTGACTTAACGGCAACAGAGATATCTTTATATCCGCCGAGGTCACTCTCGGTAGCGTCAATGATTTCGGTCTTCCACCCTTGACGCTCGGCGTAACGCAGATACATGCGAAGTAAGTCACCAGCAAAGAGCGCAGACTCTTCACCGCCCGCACCGGCTTTGATTTCAAGGATCACATCGCGATCATCATTTGGATCGCGAGGCAGAAGGAGTTCTTCAAGATGCTCCGCTGCTTGCGTCGCTTTTATTTCTAGCGAAGGAAGTTCGGCAGCAAATTCGGGATCGGTAGCGGCAAGCTCTTTCGCTGCAGCAAAATCATCATCGGCAGCTTTCCATGCTTTGTATCCAGCAATGACTGGACCGAGTTGCGCGTAACGCTTTCCGTACTGTCGGGCTCTACCTTGATCGGAGTGAATGGCGGGATCGGCCATCTTCCGCTCGAGTTCCTCATACTCTGCGAGGATCTCTGGCATCGAAGCAAAACGCTCACTCATGGGATTCCCTAAGGATTCTGACGGAGAGCGCGTTACTTAGCGGTCTTCTTCGCGCCCTTTGCTGCGCTCTTTTTCAAGCGCTCTTCAAATCGGGCGACGCGACCACCAGTATCAAGGATGCGTTGCTTGCCGGTGTAGAAGGGATGGCAGACAGAACAGACTTCGACGAAGAGCGAACCGCTCTCTACCGTCGAACGAGTCGTGAATGTCTCGCCGCAGCCACAGGTCACTGTGGTCTCGACATATGAAGGGTGGATCTCTGGTTTCATTTTCTGACTTCTCTCTCGCTGGGTCTTTATCGCTTCACATCGAAGGGATTCAGTGAACCAGCAATATCAGTTCTGGATTCATTTTCGTCTCTCAAGCTTTGGCTCAATCAATCGAGAATGAGGAGGTGCAGATTACTCCAGAGATAAGAGGAGAGCGAAATCGCCCTCAGCACCCGGATTTCCGAGCGCCTCTCTTCTCTCTTACTTGACCTGATCCTCGGCGCTTGGGCCAACGGTGGTCTTCTGTACCTGCATCAAGAACTCGACATTCGACTTGGTGCCCTTCATCTTCTCAAGGAGAAGTTCAAGTGCTTGTTGCGAATCGAGGGCATGAAGCACTCGACGAAGCTTCCAGACGATATTGAGTTCTTCTTGTCCCATAAGAATCTCTTCTTTACGAGTACCCGATGCATCAACATCGACCGCAGGGAAGACTCGCTTATCTGCGAACTTGCGATCGAGTTTGAGTTCCATGTTTCCAGTGCCCTTGAACTCTTCAAAGATAACTTCATCCATCTTCGAACCAGTCTCAACGAGTGCTGTAGCAAGAATCGTCAGTGAACCGCCATCTTCGATATTACGAGCTGCACCGAAGAACTTCTTTGGTGGATAAAGCGCTGCTGAGTCGACACCACCCGAAAGGATTCGACCTGAAGCTGGAGCTGCGATGTTGTAGGCGCGACCAAGTCGAGTGATGGAATCAAGAAGAACGACGACATCGTGACCAAGTTCAACGAGGCGCTTTGCTCGCTCAATCGCAAGTTCAGCGACAGTGGTGTGATCATCTGCTGGACGATCGAAAGTGGATGCGATGACCTCACCCTTGACCGAACGTTGCATATCTGTCACTTCTTCAGGACGCTCATCGACGAGAACAACCATGAGATGGCACTCTGGGTTGTTCTCTGTGATTGCATTTGCAATCGCCTGCAAGACCATTGTCTTTCCAGCCTTAGGAGGCGAGACGATCAATCCACGTTGTCCCTTACCAATCGGCGCAACGAGGTCGATGACGCGAGTGGTGAGAATGTTCGGTTGTGTCTCAAGGCGGAGTCGGTCCTGCGGATAGAGCGGGACTAACTTTGCGAATTCGATTCGGTCGCGAGCGGAATCTGGTTCCATTCCGTTGACTGTCTCAATCTTTACGAGTGCATTGAACTTCTCGCGTCGCTCGCCTTCTCTTGGCTCACGAACTGACCCTTGAATGACATCACCCTTTCGAAGTCCATAGCGGCGGACTTGTTGGAGTGATACATAGACATCTTGTGGACCAGGTAGGTAACCGCTGGTGCGAAGGAATGCGTAATTTTCAAGAATATCGAGAAGACCGCTTACTGGAACGAGGACATCATCCTCGCGAATCTCGATATCCCTATCTCGGCCGCGATCTCTACGGAATCGATCGCGTCGATCAAATCGACCGCCTCGATCTCCCCTGTCGCCTCTATCTCCGCGATCCCCACGATCCGAGTAACTATCGCGTCGGCCTCGGTCATCGCGATCGTTGTCGCGAGTATCTGATCCTCGAGAGGTGTCTAATGCATCATCTGAATTCTCGTTCATATCTTCTCCATCACTTTCATCGTGATCGTCTTGCTCGCCGCGCTCATCATTGTTTCTGCGGGATGACTTCTCTTGTCTTCGCGCCATTCGCTCGGCGCGCTTTGCTTCTCGTTCGAGACGAGATGCCTCTCGGTTTGCTGCTTGAAGGTCACCAATCGCTTTGACGAGATCTGCCTTCTTCATATCTGCCGCACCGTCGATGCCGAGTGCTACGGCGGTCTTTCTTAGATCGGCCACTGCCATAGATGAAAGGTCAGTGACATCCTTGCGGGCTTTAGTAGCGGTATCGCTCATTAACTCATGTCTCTTCTGTAGTCATAGATGGACTACGTATTTCGTGGATTGCCCCTGAGTGATGACACCATAGGGCTTTGGTTAGAACATCTGGCTAGAGATCTGATGGAGTGGTCTTTTTAAGAACCGGCCTCTTTGTGACTAACTTCCAGACCAGATGGCCAAAGGCTAGCACGGCGAGAACTTCCGTCAAAACCAAAAAAGTACAGCATCAAGGCGTTGAATTTGAGCCTATATCGCTGAGCTTTCAACTCCACTTCGAGCCACTTCAAGTTCTCTCGCAACGAAGTGAGTGCCTGCCGCTCTAATGATCTCTTCGCGTTCATTCTTATCACCAGTATCAAAAACAACGATGGATGGCCCAGCCCCCGAGACAACAGCAGCAACTCCAGCGCTTCGTAGTTTTGTCACGAGATCAACTGTCTTGACCATCACTTCGCGTCTATAACTTTGATGGAGACGATCCTCGGTTGCCGAGAGCAAGAGGTCGGGCCTGGACTGCAGAGCATGAACGAGAAGAGCACTCCTTGAGAGATTAAATGTCGCATCTGAATGAGAGACAACCTCAGGGAGAATCTTTCGCGATTTCGATGTGGAAAGCGTTCCTTCGGGAATCAAAGCAAGGATTGAGATTCGAGAATCCACGCCACTTCTTACTGCACATCCAGTTGCGATACCCATGCGATCTTCTACCCAAGCAATCGTCGCGCCACCAAGGGTTGCAGCTGCGACATTGTCAGGATGTCCTTCTAAATCTGTTGCTAATGCGATCAAATCATCATCACTCATCATCTGATTGCCATTGAGAACAAGTGAGCGAGCGAGCGCGAGTCCACCGACGATTGCTGCCGCAGATGAGCCGAGACCGCGTCCATGTGGAATCTCATTGAGTTGGCGTAGTGCAATCCCATCAGGTTTGCCACCAAGGAAGTCGAATCCGTGAAACATCGCCTTGATAACGAGATTCTTCTTGTCTCGAGCGACCTCTTCTGCGCCTTCGCCCGTCACATCGATATCAAATGCCTCTTCATCGAGAATTTGGGCGACGTAGACATCTCGAAGCTCAACCGCCAAAGCCAGGCTATCGAAACCTGGGCCGAGATTGGCGATGCTGCCACTTACCTTCACCTGTTGTGGCGTCGCCTTGAAGGTGATTCGTTGTCTGTGTTTAGCCCGGGCCATCATGAAATCATTCTCTCAGTCGCGCAGATTGTCACGCCAGTCCTTCTTGTCAGGCCAGTCTCTTTGGTCAGGCCAGTCTCTCTTTTCACACGAGGCCCAACGCTTCGGCAGCGACCTTTGCATCAACAGGAATGACTAAAGGATCAACAACATCGTTGAGTACCCACTGGACATCCTTGAGTCCATTTCCCGTCACCGTAATGACAATCTTCTTGCCAGTCGGAAGTTGTCCTGCTGCTTGATATTTGATCAAACCAGCAATCCCTGCAGCGCTCGAAGGCTCACAGAAGATTCCTTCTTTTGATGCGACGAGTCGATAAGCAGAGAGAATCTCTTCATCAGTCACTTCATCGATGAGGCCACCTGAAAGATCTCGTGCATCTTCCGCTTGCTTCCATGATGCCGGATTTCCGATACGGATCGCTGTTGCGATTGTTTCGGGATTCTTCACTACTTCACCACGCACTATCGGTGCAGCTCCCGATGCTTGAAATCCCCACATCGCCGGAAGACTCTTTGAGATTCCATCTCGCTTGTACTCCTGGTAGCCGCGCCAGTATGCGGTGATATTTCCCGCATTTCCCACAGGAAGCGCGTGGATATCAGGTGCAAATCCCAGTGCATCGATTACTTCGAAGGATGCCGTCTTCTGTCCTTCAATTCGATCAGGATTTACCGAGTTGACGAGGGCAACTGGATAATTCTTCGCGAGATCTTGTGCCAAAGTTAGACAATCATCGAAGTTGCCATCTACCTGCAGAATTTTTGCGCCATGAGCGATTGCTTGGGCAAGCTTTCCCATTGCAATCTTTCCTTGCGGTATCAAGACAACAGGAGTCATTGCAGCCTTCGCCGCATATGCAGCGGCAGATGCGCTGGTATTTCCCGTTGAAGCGCAGATGACAGCCTTTGCTCCTGCCTCTGCCGCTTTAGAGATTGCCATGGTCATACCGCGATCTTTAAAAGATCCGGTTGGGTTTGCCCCTTCGAATTTGAGCCAAACATCACCGCGTAGCCGTGAGGAGAGTTCGCAGGCATAGATAAGAGGTGTTCCGCCCTCACAGAGTGTGACAACCGGAGTCTTCTTCGTTACGGGAAGTCGCGAGCGGTACTCCTCAATGACTCCGCGCCATTGATGTGCGCCAGATTTCATGCCAAAGATTTTCTTGAGCATCAGGATTGATACTCACTCTTCGAGAGAAGCTTTATGTGAGTAGTCATCGCTGAAATCACTTTACGAATCACTAGAGGACTCGACACCTTCAACGCGAAGCACGCTTTCAACGCTCTTTACTGCATCGAGAGATGCGATATCAGCAACGGTGGCAGCGAGATGACCATCGAGAGCGGAGTGAGTCATAATGACAAGCTCTGCATCCTCACCTCTTCCGCTTTGACGGACGGTTTGAATTGACACTGCATGCTTCGCAAAAGTCTGGGCAACCGAGGCAAGAACACCAGGGCGATCGGCTACATCGAGGCGAATCAGATAGCGAGTCATTACCGAGTCCATCTTCGCGATAGGAAGGTCGGCATAGTCACTCTCACGTCCACCAAGTCCCCCAAAAGAGAGGTGGCGAGCAATTGCGACGAGATCGCCGAGAACTGCGCTCGCTGTCGGAGCACCCCCTGCACCCCTGCCATAGAACATCAACTCACCTGCTGACTTCGCTTCAACGAATACTGCATTGAAAGCGTTACGAACCGCAGCCAAGGGGTGGCTACGCGGAATGAGAGTTGGGTGAACTCGAACTGAGACTTCACCCTTTTCAGTTACTTCACCGATAGCAAGAAGTTTGATCACGTGATTGATTGCTCGAGCGATCTCGATATCTCTCGAGCTGAGAGAGGTAATTCCTTCGGTGAATACATCATCGATAGTCACAGATGTGTGAAAGGCAAGTGAGGCAAGGATCGCGATCTTGGCCGCTGCATCTGCTCCACCGACATCTGCGGTGGGATCTGCCTCCGCATAACCAAGTCGCTGTGCCTCTTTCAAAACTGCTTCATAGGAAGCGCCGTCTTCATCCATCTTGGTGAGGATGTAGTTGGTAGTTCCGTTGACGATACCCATCACGCGCTGGACGCTGTCTCCAACGACAGACTCTCGAAGTGGTCGAACGATGGGGATAGCTCCTGCAACCGCCGCTTCGTAATAAAGATCTACTCCGTTGGATTTAGCAGCAGCAAAAATCTCTGCGCCATGGAGAGCAAGAAGCGCTTTGTTTGCAGTGACGACAGATTTCTTAGCAGCGAGAGCTTTCATAATCAGTGCACGAGCAGGATCGATACCGCCCATCACTTCGATGACAATCTCAATCTCAGGATGGGTAACGATTGAATCGAGATCATCGGTCAGCAATTTCGGCGAAACTCCTGCGCGGACTTTGGCACTATCTCTCACGCCAATCGCTACTACTTCAAGGGTCGCACCCGAGCGCGCACTAAGGTCTGATTTATCAGACTCGATCAAACGTGCGACTTCTGAGCCAACAATGCCACAGCCGAGAATTCCAACTTTGATGGTGCGCTTATTCATCGCACATCACTCCTCACTGGCGACCTCAAGAGATAGGAGATCGCTGTAATTCTCGCGGCGCACGATTACTCGCGCTCTGCCATCTCGAACAGCGATCACTGGTGGTCTCGGGAGATGATTGTAGTTGCTGGCCATGCTTCGCCCATAAGCGCCAGTCGCTGGAGTAACAAGGAGATCACCGGGTTGTATATCAGCCGGGAGTTCGCAATCTCGGATGATGATGTCGCCGCTCTCGCAATGTTTTCCAACAACTCGTGACGCTCGCGTTGGAGATGTCGAGATGCGATTGGCGAGGGCGACCGAGTATTGCGCGTCATAGAGTGAGGTGCGGATGTTGTCGCTCATACCACCATCGACAGCGATGTAGTTTCGTGAACCTTGCTCGAGCTCAACGCTCTTTACTGTTCCAACTTCATAGAGCGTCACTGTTGTGGGACCAACGATGGCGCGACCTGGTTCGATCGACAGTAACGGCACTGCCAGGCCTGCCTTCTTACATTCTTCTTTGACGATACCTGCTAAATGTTCAATCACTTGCTTGGCATCAATTGTTTGGTCAGAATCTAGGTAAGCAATGGCAAATCCCCCACCAATGACAAGCTCGGCCAACTCTTCAGAAATTTCTCGCTTCACTTCTGCCAAGAACTCAATAGTTCTTGCGATGGCAAGGTCAAAACCTTCAAGTCCGGTGATCTGCGAACCGATATGGAAATGCACTCCGGCGACTTCGATATTGGCACTTGACTTGGCAAGACTCAGAGCCTTCATCGCAGCACCAGATGCGATTGAAAAACCGAACTTCACATCCTCGTGGGCTGTGGCAATGTATTGATGAGTATGGGCTTCAACCCCTGGCGTGATTCGAATCAAAATCTTCTGCTTCACACCGCGCTTACCGGCAATCTCATTGATGCGCTCGATCTCGATCTCGCTATCGGCCACGATGTGACTGACTCCTACCTCGATGGCGCGACTGATCTCTTGAACTGACTTGTTATTGCCATGGAACTCAATTCGCGAAGGGGGAAATCCAGCAGCAAGCGCTACCTCAAGCTCTCCACCAGTGCAAACATCTAGTGATAGCCCAGCGGCATTAACCCACTTGGCGACTTCGACAGATATAAAAGCTTTCGCAGCGTAATAGCAATGGCCAGCCCGATCACCCATAGCGTTCTTGAGTGCGGTATTGAATGCACGCGCCCTCGCATTGAAATCTCCCTCATCGATAATGAATGCAGGAGTGCCAAACTTCTTCGCTAACTCAGTCGCTGAAATCCCTGCAATAACTAACTCTCCAGAATCAAATGATGCATGCGCTGGAAGTACGTGAGTTGCGATTGGCGCTTTCATCACATCACATCCGCTCCGGTGCAGTGACACCAAGTAGGTCAAGGGCATTGGCGATAACTTGTCTCGTGGCATCGCAGAGCGTGACGCGACTTGAGTGAAGTGCGCTCACTTCCTCACCACTCATGGGAAGAACTCTGCAATCAGAGTAGAAGCCGTGATAGGTACCCGCGAGTTCTTCGATGTAGCGAGCAATGCGATGTGGCGCACGAGTTTGGGCAGCGCTTGATACGACCGTTGGAAACTGGGCGAGCGCGCCAATTAATTCTCGCTCTCGCTCATGAGAGAGTAGTGATGCATCAAGATGTGAAGCACCGAAGGCGACCCCAAGTTCACTCGCATTACGAAGCAACGCCGAGATTCGTGCGTGGGCGTATTGGACGTAGTAGACCGGATTCTCATTCGTTCTTTTCTTCAGTAGGTCCACATCGAGGACCATCGGCGTCTCTACTGGGTATCGAATCAAGGTGTAGCGCGCAGCATCGACACCGACTTTCTCTACGAGATCATCGAGTGTGACGATGGTTCCAGCGCGCTTGGAGAGTTTGACCTCTTCTCCCCCTTCAATCACCTTGACCATCTGACCTATCAAAATCTCGATGTTGTACTCCGGATTATCACCTGCACATGCGGCAGTTGCCTTGAGACGACCGATATAACCATGGTGATCTGCGCCGAGCATGTAGATGGCAATATCAAAACCGCGTGAACGCTTATTCAAGTAATAGGCAGTATCACTGGCGAAATAGGTGTATTCACCCGAAGACTTCTTCAAAACACGATCTTTATCATCGCCAAAAGTCGAAGTGCGAAGCCATAGCGCGCCTTCTGATTCGAAGACATGGCCTTGAGATCGATATTTATCAAGAGTCGAATCGAGGACTGAGTCTCCTTGATGGAGCGCTCGTTCAGAGAACCAGATATCTATATGAGTGCCGAAGCGTTTAACGACTTCTTGTTGCTGAGCTAACTGATGGGCATAACCCGCTTCACGAAAGGCAACAACCGACTCTTGCTCAGGTAGATTCACATAATCCGGATGCTCCCCCACTATGTCGCGGGCAATCTCATCAATATAAGCACCTTGATAACCATCTTCAGGGCGCGGGATACCGAGCGCACTTGCGCGAAGTGATGCACCAAAAAGATCCATCTGCACACCGCGATCATTGATATAGAACTCACGAGTTACTTCTGCGCCCGCTGCAATCAAAATTCTTCCTAAGGCATCTCCCACTGCTGCCCACCGAGTATGACCAAGATGAATGGGGCCAGTGGGATTAGCCGAAATAAATTCCAGGTTGATTTTCACACCTGCAAGGTCGCTCACTCTTCCGAAAGTTTCTCGCTTCACATGGATCGATTCGATAATCTCTCCCTGACTCTCACTATTGAGAGTGAGATTAATAAAACCTGGGCCAGCAATCTCCACGCGTGCCAGCGACTTCTCGCCTTCGAGTTCTTTGGCGATTACTGTGGCAACTTCGCGTGGATTCTTACCCACACTCTTTGCTAGGACGAGTGCGATAGAGGTTGCAAAATCCCCATGGTCACGATTCTTAGGCCTCTCTAAGGGGATGCTCTCAGGATTGAGGAGGTCGGTCGGGGCTCCAGCAAGAGCGCCAGAGGCCACCGCTCGCTCTAAGGCGGCGGAGAGTGAATTTGCTAATGAATTCTCAACGCTCACCAGGTGAAGGGTAGCGTTTAGGCATTTACCCAGGCTGTCATTTAGCCTTACCCTCGGTTTCTACGAGTGAAAAGTGGCTATTTTCTTGAAGCTACTTTGAGAGATGAGGCCTGGCGAGATTTTTCTTGCCATTCGCGGGAGTGGTGAAATGGCAGACACGCAGGTCTTAGGAACCTGTGTCTTCGGACGTGTGGGTTCAAGTCCCACCTCCCGCACCAGCAAGTTAGTTCTTCTTTCTCTGTTTCTCGGTCTACTTCCTGTGGTCTCTCTCGTTGTGGCACCACCCGCCAATGCTGCAACAGTGACGGCATCAGGTCCTCATGCAAGTCCATCAGTGTGTAATCAGACGGTGGGGAATGCGACGAACGTGGTCGCTTATCGCCTTGCTGGTGGAGATTGCGTTGTTGAGTTCAAGAATGCAGGAGCGACAACGACGTGGACGGTTCCCGATAGCGCTTCATCAGTTCAATACCTCATCGTAGGTGGAGGAGCTTCTGGTACTCGCGGAATCTGCGGCGTTTATTGGGGTCAGGGTGGAGGTGGTGGTGAAGTTCTCACCGGTAATCGCAATGTGACACCTGGAGTTTCCGAGACCATCGTAGTAGGAAGTGGTGGAGCGCGTTCTGGCGCTTGTCCAGCTTTGGGTAATCGCGGTGAGACTTCAACTTTTTCCACATTGACAGCGAGACCTGGCCAACCTGGAAACAACATTCAAGCGAATAACGCCGGCCGATTCGGCGGAACTAGCGGAAATGGAAATGCTGGCGGTGAAGGCACTGCAAACGGCAGTTCGTGTTCAGGTGGAAGTTGCGGAACGGGCGGAGGTGGAGGTGCGGGTGGAGCAGGAGGAGTAGGCGACTCCAGGAACGGTGGTGCCGGTCTTTCCTCTTCAATAACTGGAAGTTCACTTGGCTATGGTGGCGGCGGTGCCGGCAGTAATGGGACTCGAGGAACAGCCAGCGACGGTGGGTCAACAGGCGGTGACGCGGCCGCGAATCGTGGCGGTGGTGGTGCGGATGGCAATGGGATTGGTGATTTTGGCGGAGCAGGCGGCTCTGGCATCGTCATCATCCGTTACACCCCTGATACAACAGCTCCAAGCCTAAGTTCGGCATCCATTCCCAGTACGGGGACAACTATTTCGCTGAACTACAACGAAACTCTCTCCACTACAACTGCTGCTGCTGCAAGATTTACCGTAACGCGCGGAGGAAGTGAAACAGTTACCGTCAGCTCCGTCGCTATATCTGATTCATCACTCACGCTCAATCTCGCAAGCACTATCTATCTTGGACAGAGCATCACAGTCTCATATTCAGATCCCACAGTGGGAAGCGACGATGCAAATGCAATCCAGGATCTTGCGGGAAACGATGCCGCATCCTTCACAAATCAATCCGTCACCAACAACTCAACGATAACGACTCCGATTGCACCAACTATAGGAACGCCCACCGCAGGAAATGGTCAGGTGACAGTTTCATGGACCGCACCTGCCAGCAATGGCGGCGCTTCAATCACGGACTACGTTGTTCAATACTCCAGCGATGCGGGTTCAACGTGGACAACTTTCTCCGACGGTGTATCAACTTCAACGTCGGCGATTGTCACGGGATTGACCGCTGGAATCGCCTATAAGTTTCGGGTAAGTGCGGTCAATGGTGCAGGAACGGGAACAGTCTCCGACAGTTCTGTCGTGCGGATCCCGCAACTCAGTGGCGCAACAGCGTGCGGCACCGCACCCGGAACCGGAAATCCTTATCAGATTCACGGCGGAGGCAGTCCCTCCAATGAGATCTGCAACAAGGCGTTCGATAACGACACCTCTACCAAATATCTAAACTGGGGTGGATCTTCGCAAAACAATGGTGCTAACGATGTGGGCTCTATAGGTGGACTCAACACCAGCGTGTTGATAGACCTTAAGAGCGCTTGGGCCGTGACGAAAGTTGGTCTCACTACCGCAAATGATTATTCCAATCGAGACCCGGTTAAGTTTGAGTTATATGGCTCAAATACATCACTGTCAGCAGGCTGGAATTTGGTTGATAGCTCCAGCACCTTGTCTCCACCCGGCACTCTCTGTACCAGTTCTTGTACTGGAAGATTCACCGACTACGCTGACGAAACTGTTAACTCACCTGGCTCCTATCGCTACTACAAATTGAAATTTACTCAAACGAGAAGTCCGAGCGGTGGTTATGATCCCCTTGTCGCGGTGAGCGAAATTCGTCTCTACGGAAATCAAGTGAGTGCTCTCTCAGTCACCTACAACACTCAGGGTGGGAGCGCGATAGAGACCGGAAGCACTCTCGCTAATGGAACCATCGAGGCATCTCCGGGATCACCGACAAGAACTGGCTACACATTTGGCGGATGGTCAGCAAGTCAAAACGGATCTGCAATTTCATTTCCCTATGCCCATGGCCAAAGTTCTAATTTCTCACTCTATGCTTTATGGGCATCAACGCTCGGTATCACGACTCCTGTATCAGGGTTGTCAGGGCGCTACGGTTCCTCGTATTCACTAACGGTGAGTACCTCCGGTGGCTCAGGTGGAAATACCTTCGCTATCGCAAGCGGCGTATTGCCCACGGGTCTTACCCTCAATGCTTCAACCGGCCTAATTTCAGGAACTCCAACACAAATTGTTTCAGCACCTATCACCATTTCAGTCACGGACTCTTCGACAGCTTCAGTCACAACTTCGACTTTCTCGATCGTCATTAGCAAAGGCACGCAATCAATCACCCTCTCCTCTCTCGGCACTTCATCAAAGACCTATCCCTACTCGCAAGCACTTTCAATGAGCACGAGTGGAAAGAGTGGAACTGGAGCTGTCACCTACTCCATCGCAGCAGGTGGGACAGCAACAGGGTGCGCACTCTCGGACTCCACCTCGGCAACGGCAACACTGAGCGCATCGACATCTGGGACCTGTCTCATTGCAGCAACTGTTGCTACTGATACCAACTATGAGTCAGCAACAAGTACCTCGTTAACATTTACTTTCTCCAAGGCATCGCAATCGTCCCTTGCCATCACCACCAGCACGATTGCCTATGGCGAGGTCTTAGCTCTTTCCACCAGTGGCGGCTCAGGAAGTGGATCACTCTCCTTTGCCAAAGTTTCTGGCACCTGCTCGGT
>RGOY01000003.1 GCA_010028225.1 Actinomycetota bacterium | reverse complement strand
ACCTGCAATGTTGCCGAACTTAGATGATCTGAAGATTTCTCGAATCTCAGCATTTCCGAGAACTGCTTCTTCAAACTCAGGCTTGAGAAGTCCCTTGAGCGCTGCTTCGATCTCTTCGATTGCCTTGTAGATCACTGAGTAGAAGCGGATTTCAACGCCCTCTTGTTCAGCAAAGATCGCAGTGTGCGTCTCAGGTTTGACGTTGAAACCAATGACGACTGCTTGTGACGCTGATGCCAGAGTGACGTCACTCTTGGTGATCGCGCCAACTCCTCGGTGGATTACCCGAAGTTCGACTTCGCTGCCAACATCAAGTTGTAAAAGTGCATCTTCAAGGGCTTCGACTGATCCGGATACATCGCCTTTGAGGATGAGGTTGAGTGTCTCGACCTTGGATTGCTCCATAAAGTCTTCAAGAGAAACTTTCTTGCGCGCCTTCATCAGAGCGGCGTTGCGTTCAGCTGCCTGACGTTTCTCTGCAATTTGGCGAGCAGTGCGATCTTCGGGCGCGACGATAAAGCCATCACCAGCACTGGGCACTGAGGTAAAGCCAAGTACTTGAACTGGACGCGATGGTCCAGCAACTTCGACTTGTGAACCGAACTCATCAAGCATTGCTCGGACTCGGCCAAAAGCTCCACCAGCAACGACAGCATCTCCCACATGAAGTTGTCCACGTTGAACAAGGACTGTCGCGACTGGGCCGCGCCCCTTGTCGAGATGAGCCTCGATAGCAACGCCGCGAGCATCACCATCTTGAATCGCGCGAAGATCAATTGCCGCGTCGGCAGTCAAGAGAATTGCATCAATCAGGTTATCTATTCCTTTGCCCTTCAACGCCGAAACATCAACGAAAATGGTCTCGCCACCATATTCCTCAGCAACCAAGTTGTACTCAGTCAACTGCTGCCTGATTTTTCCTGGATTTGCCCCTTCTTTATCAACTTTGTTGACGGCGACAACGATAGGAACATTTGCCGCTTGCGCGTGGTTGAGCGCTTCGATTGTCTGAGGCATTACCCCATCATCTGCAGCGACAACTAGGACAGCGATATCGGTTACCTTCGCACCACGAGCACGCATGGCGGTAAAAGCTTCATGGCCCGGTGTATCGATGAAGGTAATCGCTCTTTCGATACCGTCATGATTGTGGTGAATCTGGTAGGCACCAATGTGCTGGGTGATTCCACCTGCTTCACCCTTAACCACTTCAGTCTGCCTAATGGCATCGAGGAGTCGAGTCTTACCGTGATCGACGTGACCCATCACTGTGACAATCGGCGGACGGGCAATAAGTAAGTCTTGCTCGTAAGTGTTTAGCTCATCTTCGAGATTGATGTCGAAGCCCTGCAAAATCTCACGATCTTCATCTTCCGGACTGACAATTTCAATTTCATAGCCAATCTCGGTTCCAAGGATCTTGAAAGTGTCCTCATCGACAGATTGCGTCGCCGTCACCATCTCACCAAGTTGAAAGAGCGCTGCAACTAATTGGCTCGGCTCTGCATTGATTTTCTCGCCAAGGTCAGCAAGAGTCGCACCGCGCCTGAGTCGAATAGTTGCGCCATTTCCGCGCTGGATCTTTACGCCACCAAGTACTGGCGCCTCCATATTGTCGATCTCTTCGCGACGCGCCTTCTTGGACTTAGAGATCTTCGACTTTTTCTTTCCTTTACCGAATGCACCAGCCGTTGAACCACGACCACCAGGTGCGCCACCTGGTCGACCGCCAGGACCACCACTTCCACCACGTCCCGCAAATCCGCCGCCACCAGGACCACCAGATGCACCTGGACCACCAGATCCACCGGGGCGAGAAGATCGATACGGTGAACCTGCACCGCCGCCACGTGAATCACGTCCACCCGGACCACCAGGTCCGCCAGGTCCACCGGGACGACTTGGTTGTCCTGGTCTTGCACCTTGTTGTGGTCGCGCTGCAAATCCTGGTCGAACTGATCCTGGTCGCGGTCCCGCCATCGGTGGACGTTGTCCTGGACGAATCGTCTGACCATGTTGTGGTTTCGGCGGGCGCGGGATTGCTGATGTACCAAAAGGATTATTTCCAGTTCGCTGTGGCCTTGGTGGTTGGTTATCTCGTCCTCGTTCACCTTGTGGCCGTGGCGGCTGTGAAGCAGGTGCTGGGCGAGGTGCCTGTGGCGCTGGAGTAAAAGTCGGTCTCTGATCGACGATCTCACGTTCTGCTTGTCGTGCAGCCTGCGCTTCTTTTATTGCAGCCTCTAATTCAGCAGGAATTTCGGGGGCGGCTTCAGCTTGTTTCTTCGCTGCGCTTTTCTTTGGAGCGGCCTTCTTTGCCTTTGGCTTCTCTTCTCCACTGGGTGCAGCAACGGCTGGATAGAGATCGCGCATCTTGCGAACGACAGGTGGTTCAACTGTGGAGGATGCAGAACGAACGAACTCACCGAGCTCTTGGAGTTTTGCAAGGACATCCTTGCTCTCCATGCCGAGTTCTTTTGCTAACTCATATACGCGGACTTTCGCCACTGTTCTCCTCTAATCTCCTCCGACTCCGCGCATCTCGGGAGGAGACGAACGCAGCCTAGATCCGGGCGGACCTCATGATCGTGTGGTGCTCATTTGAGTGCCATGACCGTTCATCACTCCATTATCTATCTGTCGCATTTCGACAGATGCCCGAAATCAGAGCCCTAGCCTACCGCTTCGGTCGGTGGCGGAGTAACAGCATCCGAGTGGATATCGATTCGCCACCCAGTAAGACGTGCCGCCAATCGGGCATTTTGACCATCTTTGCCTATGGCGAGCGAAAGTTGGAAGTCTGGCACCGTCACCTTCGCAGACCTCGACTCCATATCTACGATCTCAACCTTCGAAACTCGTGCTGGAGCGAGCGCGCTCGCGACGTAATGTGCGGGATCTTCAGACCAATCGACGATATCAATCTTCTCGCCATGGAGCTCATTCATCACATTGCGAGCACGAGAGCCGACTGGACCGATTAATGAACCCTTCGCACTTACGCCAGCTCGATGACTTCTCACCGCAATCTTGCTTCGATGACCTGCCTCTCTGGAAATGCCCATAATCTCAACGATTCGATCGCGAATCTCAGGAACTTCGAGAGCGAAAAGTTGCTTCACAAGTGCTGGATGAGTGCGAGAGAGGAGAACTTCAGGTCCCTTCGCTCCTTGTTTTACTTCAACAACGAATGCCTTGATTCTCTCACCGTGTTTATAAGACTCTCCGGGCACCTGCTCATGTGGCGGAATACGACCTTCAACCTTGCCGAGATCGACGTAGACCATCTTTGAATCTCTACCCTGTTGAATGACTCCAGAGACGATATCTCCGACAGTTCCCGTGAATTCCCCGACGACAGCTTCATCATTCTTCTCTCGAAGTTTCTGTTTGATCACCTGTCTCGCCGTTGCGGTCGCAATCCGTGAGAAGCCCTCGCGAGACTCGATTTCATCGCCAACGTGTTCACCATCAGGACCATAAGTTGGAATTACGATGGAGATCTCTCCACTCTCGCGGTCAAGACGTGCAATGGCATTCGCCTTGGCATCAGGCAGATTCTGGTAGGCAGTCTTGACGCCAATCTCGATTGCAATAATCAACTTATCGAGAGGTATCTCTCGCTCAGCGGTGAGTGCTGCCAGCAACTTCATATCTACATGCATGCTCTAGCTCCCGCGCTTCGTGGAAGTATCCGAATCAACAGTTCGACGAAACTCAATCTCAATCATCGCTCGCTTGATCTCATCAAGAGCGAAAGTGCGACCACCAATCAATGGCACTGGATCTGCCGACTCGATTCTCCCCTGGTACTTCTCACCAGCTGTTGTAGTAACAGTCACGAGACGCCCGATGTTCTTTCGAAAATGTCGGAGTTTATTGAGGGGGCGATCAATCCCTGGGGAGGAAACTTCGAGAGTAAATGCATTGTTGCCAAAGTCAGAACTCTCATCAATCGCCTGAGAAATTGCCTTTGAAACGTCAGTCACTTCATCGAGGGTGAGATGTCTTTCTTCATGATCTATAAGGACTGTCAGCAAACGATGTTTTCCTTGAAGCGAAACTTTGACTTCTTCTAGACAAGCACCGGCACGCTCTACTACAGGCGTTAAGAACTCTTCGACTTGCGTGGCTTGTTTCATCGTGCTCCGTGTGTAGTTGTCTATGTAGTTGTTTATTCAGGTTTGTTGTGAAAGCGAAGTCTACCCGTTAGAGATGTCGTAGCCAAGACGCAAAATAAGAAGGATTACAACTGCGATGAAGGCCTTTCGTATCAGCGCAGAGCCTCCTCTAACTGCGACGCGGACGCCAAGTAAGGCACCAAGGAGATTTGCTGCACCCAAAGCAAGTCCAATCGCCCAGACGATATGACCCGTCAATTGGAAAGTGATAATCGCAGCCAGATTAGTTCCCCAATTCACAATCTTTGTCATCGCAGTTGCTTCGAGGAATGCGAAGCCGATTACCGCTACAAGGATGAGCGCAATGAACGAGCCCGTACCTGGACCAAAAATCCCGTCATAAAACCCAATGACTAGACCTGAGATGGCTGCAATGAGATTGCGACGCTTGATTGTGTGTCGATGGTTAGTGCTCAGTCCAAGGTCTTTCTTGGTAAAGGTATAGATCGCAACTGCGATCAACATAACAAGAATGATGGGACGGAAGGCATCCTTGGGGATTCGACTGGCGAAATGAGCGCCTGTCATTGAACCGAGAAATGCTGGAATCGCCATCAAGAGTGTAAAGCGAAGGTCAATCTTGATCCGACGCAAGTAATTGATCATTGCGCTGGTGGTGCCAATGAATGAAGGGACTTTATTGGTACCAAGAACTGTCGCTGGTTCGCTCGTTGGCATTCCAAGAAGGAGAGCCGGAAGTTGAATCAAACCTCCTCCGCCTGAGATTGCATCGACGAAGCCGGCAAAGCAAGAGACGAGAAGTAAAAAGGCAAGGACTTCTACGGAGAGCTCCATTAAATGTTGCTAGATAGTGACGAGAGCGCGAACTTCATCGAAGATCGAGGTGAGTGCGACCTCGCGTTTTTCATTTCCCTTGCGGATTCGAAGTTCGACTTTCCCGTCAGCTAATGATTTTCCAAATATCACGATAATTGGATTGCCGATCAACTCCGCATCTTTAAATTTGACTCCAGGAGATGCTTCACGACGATCATCTAGCATCACAGAAATTCCATTCAATTCAAGTTCCACAGCAAAGCGTTCTGCGCTTTCAAAAGGCGAATCGTCTTTGCCAGTGGCAACGATATGAACTTTGGCTGGGGCAATTTCCATCGGCCAAGCGAGCCCCAACTCATCATGCGACTGTTCTGCGACTGCAGCGACAGCTCGCGAGACACCAATCCCGTATGAACCCATCGTCACTACTCGAGACTTACCCTCACTATCGAGAACGGTCAGATCAAGTGATTCGGCGTACTTACGTCCTAACTGGAAAATATGTCCGATTTCAATCGCTCGGTCGATGATGACGGGCTTGGCACACTTGGGACATCCATCACCGGCTCGAACCTCGGCAGCTTCGACAAATCCATCAACGGTGAAATCTCGACCATGAGTGACAAATCGTGCATGGCGATTGAGTTTGTTAGCGCCAGTAATCCAATGTGAGCCCACCACGATTCGCGGATCAGCATAAAGTTTCAAACCAAAACGCTTCGCATCTTGTGGCCCTACATAGCCTTTGACCAACTCTTTACGTTTGGCAAAATCTTCATCTTCAAAAAGCCGTAGTTCTTTTACCCCAGAGAGATTTGCTTCAAGGCGCTTGAGGTCAACTTCGCGATCTCCTGGCACCAGAACTGAAATAGCCTCACCATCTGCCATCAATAAGACATTTTTGAGCGTGTCACTGGCCTTATAGCCGCCACCAAACTTCTCGTTCATCACAGCTACAAGTGAGTCGATTGTCGGAGTGTTCGGTGTATCCAGTTCTTCTATTGGCCCAGGTAAATCACCACTGTATGGCTCGACATGCGTCTTCATCGCCTCGACATTTGCCGCATAGCCACAGGAGTTGCAGAGAACATAGGTGTCTTCTCCAGTCGGAGCAGGAGCAAGGAATTCTTCAGATCTCGAGCCACCCATCGCTCCCGACATCGCACTGACAATATTGAATTTCAAACCTAGACGCGTGAAAGTCTTGATGTAGGCCTCGCGGTGACGATCGTAGGAGCGGACAAGTCCTTCATCATCAAGGTCAAAGGAATAAGAATCTTTCATCACGAATTCTCTGCCACGGATGATTCCACTTCTCGGACGTGGTTCATCGCGGTATTTCGTTTGAATCTGATAGATGATCAGCGGAAGGTCCTTGTAGGAGGAATACTCGCCCTTGACCATGAGCGTGAACATCTCTTCATGGGTTGGACCTAAGAGGTAATCCCCTTCTTTTCTGTCCTTGAGACGAAAGAGATCTTTTCCATATTCTTCCCAGCGATTACTCGACTCATAAGGCTCTCTCGGCAAAAGGGCAGGAAAGTGAACTTCTTGAAACCCTGCCGCATCCATTTCTTCTCGGATGATTCGCTCGATATTTCTAAAGGTGATGTAGCCAAGAGGCAGCCATGAATAAATACCGGCTGCAATTCTTCGAATATAACCTGCTCGAACGAGAAGTCGATGGCTTGGAACTTCTGCATCTGCGGGATCGTCTCTTAAGGTGCGAAGAAAGAGAGTCGACATGCGTAGCATCACAAATCCCCTTACTTCACCGAAACTGAAGGTTCGCCTGAAGCGACTCCAGCCGCCTCCATTTCATCAGCAAGGCGCATTGCCTCTTCAATCAGAGTTTCGACAATCTGCGCTTCAGAGACCGTCTTGATCACTTGGCCTTTGACGAAAATCTGCCCTTTGCCGTTACCGGATGCGACTCCTAAATCTGCTTCACGCGCTTCTCCAGGACCATTGACGACGCAACCCATCACAGCAACACGAAGCGGAACCGTCATTCCCTCTAGACCAGCCTGAACTTTCTCAGCCAACGTGTAGACATCAACTTGAGCCCGACCACACGATGGACAAGAGACAATTTCTAACTTTCGCTGGCGAAGATTAAGTGACTCAAGAATCGCGATACCAACCTTCACCTCTTCAACAGGAGGTGCAGAGAGTGAGACTCGAATCGTGTCACCGATTCCCTCTGATAAGAGAATGCCGAACGCTGTCGCAGACTTGATAGTTCCTTGGAAGAGTGGCCCCGCTTCAGTGACACCGAGATGAAGCGCATAAGGGCACTGCGCTGCCAATAAACGATACGCCTTGACCATTGTGACTGGATCATGATGTTTCACTGAAAGTTTGATATCGGTAAAGCCATGCTCTTCGAAGAGGCTTATCTCCCAGAGCGCGGACTCGACAAGCGCCTCTGGTGTCGCTTTTCCGTATTTTGCAAGAAGTCTTGGGTCGAGGGAGCCAGCGTTAACTCCGATTCGAATTGGAATGCCGGCATCTCCTGCAGCTTTAGCAACTTCTTTGACCTTGTCATCGAATTGTTTGATATTTCCGGGGTTTACACGGACTGCTGCACAACCCGCATCAATCGCTGCAAAGATGTACTTCGGTTGAAAGTGAATATCAGCAATCACCGGTATCTGCGACTTCTTTGCAATCTGAGCGAGTGCATCTGCATCATCTTGACTTGGGACTGCCACACGCACGATCTGGCATCCCGAGGCGGTCAGCTCGGCGATCTGTTGCAAAGTTGCATTGACATCGGCGGTGAGTGTGGTGGTCATCGACTGCACAGAAACGGGTGCATCGCCCCCGACAAGGACGCTGCCGACTTTGAGTTGCTTTGATTTTCTTCGCGGAGCAAGGGTAGGAAGTGGAGCCTGAGGCATCCCGAGGCTTACGCCACCCTGATTCGACATGTCCGTATTCTCTCCGATAGTCGCGATGAGCGGAAATCTAACTCGCTCAAGACCCAAAAGCCGCTATAGACCAAGCCTTACCGGGTTGATGATGTCTGCAAGGAGTAGCAAGACGGTGAGGGAGATCATGAGCACGACAACGATGAGAGTGATCGGAGTGAGTTTCTCGACATCGACAGGAGGTGGCGCGGAGCGTCCCTTTCTCTTTGCATTAGCGCGTCTAACTCCATCGACAATAGCAACTGCCATATGTCCGCCATCTAGTGGCAGTATCGGAAGAAGATTGAAGATGCCGACAAAGATATTGAGACCGGCGACTATAAGTAGGAAGAAGACAACTTTTCCATGGAAGTCCAGTCTCTCACTCGATGAAATCTCTCCAGTAGTTCGCGCCACGCCAACTACGCCAACGAGTCCCTCCGGATCGCGCTCTTCGTCGCCAAATGTCTGATTGATGAGATCAGGAATCATCACCGGTAATCGAACGAGTGCAGTTGCGCTTCCTTTGACGACATCGCCCACAAATCTCGCACTCTCTATTGCTCCTTCGATAGGGCCCAAACGAACAATTCCGTAACTAGAGATAATTCCAATCACGCCTCGGGTTTCGCCAGCGATCGTTCTAGATCCAAGAGTCAGAGCCACCTCGAATCTCTCAGAATCTCGAACAACGGTGACAATGACTGCTTCATTGGGTGAAGAGCGAATCACCTCTAAAACATCTTCCCATTTCATATCGACAGTTATCGACTGCTCATCGGGTTTCCTGATCGCAACTATCTCATCACCTTCTTTAATACCTGCAACGAGAGCAGGAGACTTCGCCGAATCTGGCAGGCACTCGCCCTCATTCGTTGTCACGATACATGGGACAACCTCGTCGACTCGATTGAGCGCTTGATTGATACCAACGCCAACAAAGAGGGTGAAGATCAAGATAAAGCCCAGAACGAAGTGCAGAAACGACCCTGCACCAAGAACTATAAGACGCTCTCGAATCGTCCCACCTAAGAATGTTCGATCCTTATCTTCCTCAGCAATTTCTTCATGCGGAGTCATCCCGACGATCTTGCAATATCCCCCAGCAGGTATTGCTTTGATCCCGAACTCGGTTTCGCCTCGCCTCGTAGACCAGATTCGAGCACCAAAACCAAGGAAGAACTCCGTTACTTTCATGCCATAGCGCTTTGCGGTGAAGTAATGACCCGCTTCATGAATCATGACAGAGGCTAAGAGCGCGATGATGAAAGCAAGAACACCGACAACTCCAAGTAACTCCATCTTTATGCTCCCATCAATTCTCGTGCCAGGCTGCGAGCATCTTTCTCTATGGCACTGACATCTTCGAGGCTTCGAACTTTAGAGATGGCCCCGCCACCCAGTTTCTGGACGACTTTCTCTAATAGATCCACTATTGCCAAGAATCCAATCTTGCCGGAGATAAACGCAGCAACAGCCTCTTCGTTTGCCGCGTTATACATCGCAGTTACCGCAGTTCCAAGCTCGCCACATCGCTTTGCTAACTCCACTGCCGGAAATCTCTCGTTATCAAGCGGTTCAAAATCCCATGAGGAGTTCATCGACCAGTCAATTGCTGGCATCACCGAGCCCAATCTCTCGCCTTCAGAGATTGCATAAGCAATCGGTCCTTTCATATTGGGTGGACTGGCCTGGGCAATCGTCGAACCATCATTAAACTCCACCATCGAGTGGACGATAGATTGTGGATGAATAACAGTCTCAATCGATCTGTAAGGAATTCCAAAGAGATGATGAGCCTCGATCACCTCAAGTCCCTTGTTCACCATCGTTGCCGAATTGATGGTCACGACAGGCCCCATACTCCACGTTGGATGGGCGAGCGCGTCATCAAGAGTCACATCACTGAGGTCTTTTCGTTTTCGAAATGGTCCGCCGCTTGCAGTGAGTATCACTTTCTTCAACTCGCTGATATTTCCAGAGCGCATTGCCTGTGCGAGGGCAGAGTGTTCAGAGTCAACGGGGATCACTCGATCTCTCCCGAATGCAGTTACTAGCTCTCCACCCGCAACGAGCGACTCTTTGTTGGCGAGCGCAACTTTGTTCCCACTCGATAGCGCAGCAAGAGTCGGGCCAAGACCTATCGAGCCAGTTATGCCATTAAGTACGACGTCACAAGGAATTGATGCAACTTGTGCTGCAGCTTGCACCCCATCAATCACTTCGCCTGGAATGAGGGAGGTGAGTTCGGCGCGCTCCCCCGAAGTCGCAACGACGGGGACCTTGAATTCCCGAGCCTGCTCAGCCAGGAGCCCGTAGTTCGATGAACCTGCTGCGAGGGCAACGACTCGAAACTTATCGGGATGGCTTCGCACGATTTCGAGAGCTTGAACCCCGATCGAGCCCGTTGAACCGAGTATCACAAGGTCACGCATGGAGGAATCTTCTCACCTCTTAATACACTCCTGCCTATGTATCAGACCACCCACGGACCACACCTTCCGCAAGAGCGGCGACTTGTCACTGAAATTCCGGGACCAAAATCGCAAGAGCTGATCAAGCGTCGCAGTGAGGCAGTCTCAGCCGCACTTGGAATGTCGATGCCAGTAATAGTCGAGCGTGCAGGTGGCGGAGTAATTATCGATATTGATGGAAATTCAATCATTGATATGGGTGCAGGAATCGCGGTAGTCAATGTCGGCAATAGCGCAGATCGCGTCGTCGCTAATGTCAAAGCCCAAGTCGAGGCATTCACCCATACCTGTTTCATGGTTGTGCCCTATCTGGGTTATATCGAGGTCTGCGAAGCGCTCAACGAATTGACTCCAGGAAAGTTCAAAAAGAAATCTGCGCTCTTCAACTCAGGCGCTGAAGCACTTGAGAATGCAGTGAAGATTGCGCGACGCTTCACAAAGCGCCAAGCGATTGTCGTCTTTGAACACGGCTATCACGGCCGCACTAACCTCACGATGGCGATGACGGCAAAGAACATGCCGTACAAAGATGGATTCGGACCATTCGCTCCCGAGATTTATCGAATGCCGATGGCTTACCCCTATCGATGGCCAGGTGGCGCAGAAGCCTGTGAGCGAGAGGCGCTTGATGAAGTCCTTCACAAGATTGAGAAAGAAATCGGTGGCGAGAATCTTGCTGGCATTGTGATTGAACCGATTCAAGGCGAAGGTGGATTCGTGGTTCCACCTAAAGGTTTCCTCCCAGGACTTTCTGACTACTGCAAGAAAGTCGGTGCCCTCTTCATTGCCGACGAAGTTCAAACCGGTTTCGCACGAACTGGCCAGATGTTTGCCTGTGAAGATGAAGGAATCGAACCGGATCTCATCACCACTGCAAAGGGAATTGCAGGCGGACTTCCACTCGCTGCAGTGACTGGCCGGGCCGATGTTATGGATTCAATTCACGGTGGTGGCCTCGGTGGAACGTACGGTGGATCACCGATCGCCTGTGCTGCAGCACTCGGTGCAATCGAGACGATCAAAGAGGAGAAATTGGTCGAGCGTTCAGCGAAGATCGGTCAGATGATGCGCTCCGCTCTCGAATCAATGCAGGCCAAGTATTCAATCATTGGAGACGTTCGAGGCCGTGGCTCGATGCAAGCGATAGAACTTGTCAAAGCTGGCACCAAAGAGCCAAACACAGAAGCGCTTGGCAAGATTGTTAAGTATTGTCAATCACGCGGGGTTCTGATTCTTACCGCAGGAACTTACTCAAATGTGATCCGACTCTTACCACCGCTCGTTATGCCAGAGCACCTCTTAAAAGAAGCGCTGACGATTCTTGATGAAGCGGTTGCCTCAGCGGTCTAAGAGATTTCGAGTCGGGGAATAGCCAATCCCCTTCTTTCGCGCAGCAATCGCACTTAGCGCTTCAAGGACAACTCGGTTTGCAAGAATTGCTGTGATATCTGCGCTATCAAATGGCGGCGCAACTTCAACAACATCAATGCCGACAATGGGAAGTTCAAGGCAAATACGCCGGACCGCTTCCAACAATTCTCGACTAGTCATGCCTCCAGGCTCGGGTGTCCCAGTCCCCGGCGCCATCCCCGGATCAACCACATCAATATCGACTGATAAGAAAACTCCATCACAATCTTTAGTCAGCGTTGCAAAAGATTCATCAAGTACTGCTTTCATCCCACGATGATGAATCTCAGTCATCTCATAAGAGCGCATTCCTTTATCTCTCATCCATTCCAGGGTTTCATCTCCTGGCCAATAGCCTCGAAGCCCAAGTTGAAGGAAGCGATCACCTCTCACTGCCCCTGAATCAATCAATCGACGCATGGGAGTCCCATGTCCGACTAATGCACCGAATTGAAGGTCACCAGTATCTGCATGCGCGTCAAAATGGACCATCGAAATTTTTCCAAAGCCGCGATGGTCTGCTATTCCTGCGACATCGGCAGAAGCAATTGAATGGTCGCCACCAAGAATCACTGAGATTGCCCCAGCGCGCGAAATCTTCTCCGTTGCAGCGCGCAATACTTTGAGCGATTCTTCAAGATTGCCAGGCGGCATCAAGAGATCGCCGGCATCGAAAACCTTTAGCTCCTTCAAACCATCTATTCGCAGAGAAAGATGGGGGCGCTCTCCATCATGAGGCAGGTAATCGCCCATGCGAATCGCCTGCGGGCCAAATTTCGCACCCGATCGATGCGAAGTACCAGAGTCAATTGGAGCGCCAATAATGATGACATCTGCGTCTCTATACGAGGCAGGATTATCTAGATCGCATTGTGGCACGCCAAGAAATGAGAAATTTGGCCCATACATATTTCCGATGTTGACCATCACTTCTCTCTTTCGATCTACTTTTTTTGCTTGCGTTTACCGAGAACTTGGCCCGCAAAAACAGCTGCTAGGGCGACGACGAACATAACTGTTCCGATCACATTTGCCTGTGGTGGCACACCGCGAAGTGATGCGGTCCAAACATATTCCGGGAAAGTATTAACCGTTCCTGAGTTGAAATTGGTGATGATGAAGTCATCGAAGGATAGCGAGAATGAAAGGAGCGCTGCCGCCGCAATACCGGGTGCCACTAGTGGAAGGGTCACCCGACGGAAAGTTTCCCATTCATTTGCGTAGAGGTCTCGAGCTGCCTCTTCTAACTTTGGGTCAAGGCTCGCTACACGGGCTTTCACGGTAACGACGACAAAAGAGATACAGAACATGATGTGAGCAATGATCACGGTCATCAATCCAGATCCGACACCCATATTGATAAACATCGAGAGAAGCGATGCGCCGAGAACGACTTCTGGGGTTGCCATCGGCAAGAAGATTAAGAGATTGGTGGTGCTTCGCCCTTTAAAGTTATAGCGACCAAGAGCAAAGGCGATCATCGTTCCAAGAATGGTGGCAAAGAATGTAGCGGTGAGGCCAACTTTGAATGAGTTACCTAAAGCCTCGCAGATTCCAATCGGTTCGCAGGGATTGAGCCAAGCATCAAGCGTGAAACCGCGCCAGACGATGTTGCGCTTATCGGCATCGTTAAAAGAGAAAGTGATGGTGTAGAAAATTGGCAGCAAGATGTAGAAGATTGCAAGACCAGCATAGATACGGATGAGATTCTTTGATAGCCAGCGGGTCATACCAACTCATCCGTCCCGGCTCTTCGGATATAGATCACGACAATGACCAAGATAGATGCCATCAAGAGGAAGGAAAGCGAGGCAGCGGTCGGATAGTCAACAACACGGAAGAACCGAGAGTTGATGACATTGCCAATCATGTAGTTATCAGGGTTTCCAAGTAGTTGTGCATTGATGTAGTCGCCAGATGCTGGGATGAACGTGAGCAAGGTTCCTGCCACCACCCCCGGCATTGAAAGTGGCAGAGTCACTTTCCGGAAAGTTGTCGCACCATTTGCATAGAGATCACCGGAAGCTTCGAGGAGTCGATAGTCGATTCGATCAAGAGAGGCATAGATCGGCAGCGTCATAAAGGGAAGGAAGTTGTAGGTCAATCCCATAATCACCGAGAAAGCAGTCGCGGTGATAGTTCCTTCAGGTGCCATCAAGCCAACCGTCTGGAGCGCTGAGACCACGGGACCCTCTGCACCAAGGATTTGCTTCCAAGCGAGTGTCCTCAACAAAAATGATGTGAAGAACGGCGCAATCACGAGAATCAGCAGAAAGTTTTTCCATGCCCCTGCTCGAAATGCCATCGCATAGGCAAGTGGATAGGCAATCGCAAGCGCTAAGAGAGTCGCAAGGAGTGCGTAAAAAAACGAACGATAGAACTGCTCTTGGTTATCTAAGAATGCTTCCAAGAAATTCATGAACCTGAATGTCTGAACGAATTCCCCGGTCTCAAAAGTTGGGGCAGGAGTCTTTGTCGAAGTCTCAGCGAGATTGATCAGCGGAAATGCAAAGAAGATAAGGAGCCAGAGCAGGCCAGGAGCCAACAGGAGGTAGGCAAATTTCTTCGACTTCTTCTCGGGAGCCTTAGGTGCATCACTGGCACCTGCGTGAGCGATCGCCATCAATTTCGCCTATCGCCCAATCACGGCGCTACTTGGAGGAACCATCGAGTGCGAAGGTGAACTGCGGTTCCCAGGAGAGTGTTACTGGATCACCTTTCTCAAGATCAGGAGCACCGCCATCATTCTGTTCAAATACGACTAACTCTTGTTTCCATGGCATCTCGACGAGATATTGCGTGCTCACTCCTGTAAAGGAGATATCGGTGATCTTCCCACCATTGAGTACATTTCCATGGGTGTTGTCTCCAGGATCGTGAAGTCGGAATTTCTCAGGGCGGATACCTATCTTGAGGGCAGACCCCGAAGCATTGTTACGGCTCTTCGGGAAGGTGATCCGCGTTCCATGAATATTTGCGATCACTGTTGAACCGTCAGTCGATTCGACAACACCGTCAATGAAATTCGATTGGCCAAGGAAGTTCGCGACAAAGACAGTCTTGGGATTCTCGTAGAGGTCGACAGGAGATCCCAACTGCTCGATCTTGCCATTATTCATCACCGCAACGGTATCTGCCATGGTCATCGCTTCTTCTTGATCATGCGTGACATGGACGAAAGTGATTCCAACTTCGGTTTGAATCCACTTCAATTCAATCTGCATCTGACGACGTAGTTTCAAATCAAGTGCACCCAAAGGTTCATCCAGGAGTAAAAGCGCCGGACGATTGACTACTGCCCGAGCAAGTGCGATGCGTTGTTGTTGACCCCCAGAAAGTTGACCTGGCTTTCTATTCTTCAAATGTGAGAGTTCGACAAGTCCAAGGACTTTCTCCACTGCTTCATCGACATCTTTGATGCCACGACGACGAAGCCCGAATGCGACATTTTCAAAAATTGTCAGATGGGGAAAAAGCGCATAACTCTGAAAAACTGTGTTGACTGGACGGTCATAGGGTTTCGTGAAAGTGATATCGGTATCACCGATCGAAATCTTTCCTGAAGTCGGCTCTTCTAACCCTGCGATCATGCGAAGCGTCGTTGTTTTGCCGCATCCAGATGGGCCGAGGAGAGCAAAGAACGATCCTTGAGGAATCGTCAACGAGAGATCGTCGACTGCAGTGAAATCCGCAAAGCTTTTTGTGACATGCGAGAGTACCAAGTCGCCTTGAACCTTCTTCGGCTCACTCACAGCTGACTGCTTATCGTCTCTTTGTCTCGGCTACTTTGTGACTAAGCGCCGATTGCTTCTTGAAACGCCGCCGAAAAGTCGAACTCTTCCTTAGCATCAAGCCCTCGGAAAACCTTTACCTTTGCAAGAGTTTCATCATCAGGGAAGATGAAGGGGCTCGCAGCAAGCTCTGGATCGATCTTCTCCATCTCTGCTTGCGCGCCCTTCACTGGGCAGATGTAGTTGACGAAGGCAGCAACCTCTGCAGCAATGGCAGGGTCGTAATAATGATCGATCAACTTCTCGGAATTCGCCTTATTGGCTGAAGTGGAGGCGATCACACAGTTATCGCTCCATAGCGTCCCGCCCGACTCAGGGATAGCAAAGCCATAGTTCTGGCCAGATAGATTCTCTGAAAACATGTCTCCGCTCCACCCAATAGCTGCAACTGCATCACCGTTTGCCATATCTTCGAGGTAATCATTGCCCTTTACCTGGCGGATGAAACCATCTGCGATCATCTTCTTGAAGTAATCAATCGCATTCATAAATTCATCTTCAGAGAAAGGCTGTGAGATATCGACACCTTGGTACTGCAGGATTATTCCCATCGTATCTCGCATCTCCGAGAGAACAACGACACGACCCTTATTCTCAGCCGAGAAGAGTTGTTCAATTGTGGTCACATCGCTCTTGATGATGTTCTTATTCCAGCAGAACCCAGCAAAACCAGATTGCCAAGTCATTGAATGATTGCGACCAGGATCAAAGCTCACATTCGCGAGTGTGTCGAGGATATTTCCCTTATTGGGCATATTCGCCGCATCGAATTCACGTGCATAACCTTGACGAATCCAGCGCGCTGCCATCCAGTCGGTTGGAGTGACGATGTCATAGCCGATGTCATTTCCTGCCTTCAGATTCTCTTGCACTTTTCCATAGAACTCATCGTTATCGTTGTAATCAACCAGGTACTCGACATCAATTCCGGTTCGGTCAGTGAACTGGATTAGTGATGGGTAGGTGCGCTTGCCATTTACTTTCTTTTGATCGAGATAAGCAGTCCAGTTGGCCCAACGAACTGTGCCGCCAACATCGTCCGGGAAAGTCTGAGTTGCCACTTCTTCACCAGCGCCACAGGAAGCAAGGAGTGCCACACCAGCAACTCCGCCGGTTGCGGCAAGAAAACCACGGCGTGACATCTGTGCGCGAATCAAAGCCTTCGTTGCAGGATCTTTCGGCAGTGAACGTGCTCTCTTTGCGTCCATCACTCTCGACTCTCTATCCGTGGGCGTTCTCGCCCATGCTTGCTTTATCGCGCAACTTTAGTAGTTGCCTGCTCCTGAACCAGGAATTCCGGCCCAGAAATCTATGCGTTGAGGTTGGTCATCACGTGCTTGATACGGGTGTACTCCTCGAATGCATAACCCGAGAGGTCCTTGCCGTATCCAGAGTGCTTGAAACCACCATGTGGCATCTCAGCAACCATAGGAATGTGGGTGTTGATCCATACACATCCGAAATCGAAAGCCTTCGCCATGCGCATCGCACGGCCATGGTCCTTTGTCCAGACGGATGAAGCGAGACCGTACTTAACGCCGTTTGCCATACGAACTGCTTCAGCTTCATCAGTGAACTTCTGAATCGTAATCACGGGTGCGAATATTTCAGTTTGAATCATCTCATCACTTTGCTTGAGATCGGCAACCACTGTCGGAGTCCAGAAATATCCGGGGCGATCCACCTTCTTGCCACCTGCAGTGACCCGGGCGTGCGCCGGGACTCGATCCAAAAATCCTTGTACTCGTGCGAGTTGATTTGCATTATTTACAGGCCCAACGAGAACATCATCACTTGGCATACCTACCTTGATGTTGTTCTTTGCCTGCTCGCTGAGCAATGTCACGACATCTTCATAAGCACTTGCCTCGACAATCACGCGGGTTGCAGCGGTGCAATCTTGTCCCGCATTGAAGTACCCGGCGACTGCAATCCACTCACAAGCTGCTTCAAGATTTGCGTCATCAAAGATCACAACGGGAGCTTTGCCACCAAGTTCAAGATGAAGTTTCTTGAGATCCTTGGAAGCGCTCTGTGCGACCTCCATACCTGCTCGAACTGAACCAGTAATCGAAACAAATTGTGGAATCTCGTGATCAATCAAGTGACGTCCAGTATCTCGACCGCCAACCACTACGTTGACCACACCCTCTGGCAAGAACTCTTGCATCAGCTCCGCCATCCAGACTGTAGAAACTGGAGTGGTATCACTTGGCTTCAATACGACAGTATTACCTGCAGCAATTGCTGGTGCCCACTTCCAGACCGCCATCATCATGGGGTAATTCCATGGAGTTACCTGGGCGCAAACACCGATCGGTTCGCGACGGATAAAAGAAGTATGACCTTTGAAATATTCAGCGGCGGAACGACCTTCAAGATTTCTTGCGGCACCTGCGAAGAAGCGAATCTGATCAAGCATCGGCCCCATCTCCTCTGCTCGTGTTACAGCGAGGGGCTTGCCTGTGTTCTCGGATTCAATCGCAATCAATTCTTCGCTTCGCGCTTCGATCGCATCAGCAATCTTGTTAATCGCCTTCTGACGCTCACCAGGCGTTGAATCACGCCAACCTTCGAAAGCGCTGGCTGCAGCTTTCATAGCACTATCGACATCAGCCGCATTTGAGTTTGGGGCTCTCATAAATGTCTCGCCCGTTGCGGGATTGATCAGGTCGTAGGAGCTTTCGGATGAAGATGCGACGGACTTGCCGTTGATGAAGTTATTGAGCGTTTTCATGCGGTGAGATTACCCTTTCTCCTATGACAAGCAACCCCTCTGCCAAGCGATCCACTGCTATCAAACGCTCGCCCCATAAAGGAAGTGAGGATCCGGCTCACCTTGAAGAAATCCTGAGACGCTCACTTATAGCTCACGTCGCTATTGACGACGGTGGTCCGGTCATCATCCCGGTCGCAGCTGCCCCATCGAGAGATCGGAGTGAACTCTTGCTCCACGGCTCGAGCGCCTCTCGACTCTTTAGTCGACTCGCTGAAGGCGTCGATGCTTGTGTGGAGATGACCCTCTTGGAGGGATTGGTCCTTGCTCGCTCTTCCTATGAGTCCTCTATGCATTACAAATCTCTCGTCGCCTTCGGTAGAGCCCGTGGGCTGGAAGGTCAAGAGAAGTTAGATGCCCTCGATGCTTTAGTGGAGCACCTTCTACCTCATCGACTTCCAGAGCTTCGTGAGAGTTATGAACAAGAGCTTAAAGCCACAGCCATCGTTGCTTTTCCATTAGATGACTACACCATCAAAGTCTCTGGCTCGGATCCAAAAGATAAACCAGAGGACATCTCAGCACCCATCTGGGCCGGCATCGTTCCAATCGTGGAAAGTTTTGGCGAACCGATACCAGCAAAGAACCTCAATCCTGGAATCTCTCTTCCCGACTACATCAAAGAATGGAAGCGTGTTTAAGACTCACTCTTGACTGCAGCAGCTAACTGACCGCATGCGCCATCGATTTCGCGCCCCCTGGTATCTCGAACTGTCACCGGGATTCCATAATCCTCGAGGATTTTGACGAAGCGTCGTTCATCTTCCGGTTTTGACGCAGTCCACTTTGATCCCGGAGTTGGATTGAGAGGAATGAGATTGACGTGGGCATGGCGGTTCTTCAATAATTTTCCCAAGAGCTCTGCTCGAGATGCTTGATCATTGATATCTCGAATCAATGCGTATTCGATCGAATAGCGTCGCCCAGTCTTCTCTGCATATTTATCTGCAGCAGCAAGGACTTCTCGCACTTTCCATCGCGAGTTGATCGGTACGAGAGAATCACGCAATTCATCATCGGGGGTATGAAGCGAGACTGCAAGGCGCACCTGTAATCCCTCTTCCATCAACTTCTCAATCCCCGGCACCAATCCGACGGTCGAAATAGTGATAGAACGTGCTCCAATACCGAGGCCATCTGGTTGAGCTGTGACGAGATTTCGCACTGATCTCATCACGGCGTTGTAATTAGCCAGTGGTTCACCCATTCCCATAAAGACCACATTGGAAAGACGTGTCGGCCCACCAGGAAGATCTCCTTGAGCAGCAGACCTTGCTGCTGCAACGAGTTGTGCAGTGATCTCCCCTGCAGTGAGATTTCGAGTAAGTCCTGCCTGCCCAGTGGCACAAAATGGACAGTTCATACCGCATCCTGCTTGTGATGAGATGCAGACCGTGGTCCGTTCTGGATATTTCATCAAGACGCTCTCAACGAGAACTCCGTCATGTAATCGCCAGAGATCCTTACGGGTCATCCCATCATCGCAGGAGACTGAGCGAACCAGAGTAATCAACTCCGGGAGAAATTCTTTCCTGACCATCTCACGCAGGTCTTTAGGAAAATCACTCCATGTTGCAGGGTCGTCGTTGTAATGCGTGAAGTAATGCGTCGAAATTTGGTTGACGCGAAATGCAGGTATTCCAAGCTCCTTCGCTTTTGCCTTTCGCTCTTCAGCCGAGAAGTCAGCAAGATGCAATGGAGCTTTTGTGCGCGGCTTCGGTGCATCGAAGACGAGCTTCAACTCGCTCATCAGATTCCCACTAGACCAATGTTCGTGTTAGTTCGAGAAATATCCAGAGCGCGGGCGCAGTAAAAGTCGCGGAGTCGAGCCGATCGAGCATTCCACCGTGGCCTGGCAAAAATGAGCTCATATCCTTGATCCCAAAATCTCGCTTCAGTGCTGACTCGATGAGGTCGCCGAAAGTTGCTGCAATAACCCCGACCAAACCCATCAGCGCTCCAATCCACCAACTTCGTTCCAACAAATAATGGAATGCCGCTGATGATGCGATCACCGTGGCAACAAGCCCGCCAAAGAATCCTTCCCAACTCTTCTTGGGCGAGAGGCGCGGTGCCATCTTGTGTTTCCCAAGTAAGACGCCGGCGATATAGGCGAAAGTGTCATTGACGCCCACGAGGATTACCAGGATTGAGATCAGCGCAAATCCATCGCTATCGCGCGCCAACAAGAAGATGAAGGATGGCAAGAGACCTAGATAGAGAAGCGTGAGAATGGATGCGCTAGCCCTAGAGGCGTATTCACTTGGGCCTTTCTTCAAGAGCCAAATTAGGTTGATGATTGCTACAACAGGAAGTGCAACGAAAAGTCCCTTATCCCCCCGCCACCATGCGATGAGATAGAGCGAGAGCCCCGAGATGATCAGCAACGGCCCAGATGGATAGATGCCGGAACCGCGATATGCCACCACCAACTCATGGATCGAGATAGCAAAAGCAAGCGCTACAACGAGTGCGAAGGCGACTGGAAGAAGAGCCATGGAAGTGAAGATGATGGCGAGGAGTATCAGTGCAATAAATAGTGAGGTAAAGAGTTTTCGACCAGCGCGCTTATTAATAGCCTCGTTAATCGCGTGTAGGTCAGACATGGGTCAGGCCTCGTTAGACCTCGAGGAGTTCGGCTTCTTTATGTTTCAAGATTTCGTCAATCTTTGCCACATGATCCGAAGTCGCCTTCTCCATATCCTTCTCAGCGCGAGCCAGATCATCTTTTCCGATTAATCCGTCCTTCTCCATCTTCTCCATCGCCTCTTTCGCGTTACGACGGATATTTCGAAGTGAGACACGAGATTCTTCGGCTTTATTGCGCGCGACTTTGATGTACTCCTTGCGTCGCTCCTCCGTCAACTGTGGGAAATTCACGCGGATTACGCCGCCATCATTACCCGGATTGACACCAAGATCAGATTCACGGATTGCCTTCTCGATATTTGCCATTGCGCCCTTGTCGAAAGGAGTGACGAGAGCCGTTCTGGCTTCAGGGACTTGAACCGATGCAAGTTGAGCAAGCGGCGTGAGTGTGCCGTAGTAATCGACCATGATCTTGGCAAACATCCCAGGATGTGCTCGCCCAGTGCGAATGGAGGCAAAATCTTCCTTGGCAACATCCACCGCTTTATTCATCTTGGTGGTCATGTCGGCTAGGACTGACTTGAGGTCTGACATCTCTACTCCTTTAACTTCTGGTTTAGCACCTGGCGAACCAGAGTCCTGGCCAGCCAAAGAATTTTTAGTTGACTAAAGTCCCGATTTTCTCGCCGCGTACAGCTTTAGCGATATTTCCTTTTTCCATGAGATCGAAGACGATAATCGGAAGTTTATTCTCTCTGCAGAGGCTAAATGCCGCGGCATCAGCTACAGCAAGTGACTTTGAAAGTACCTCATCATAAGAAATCGTCTCAAACTTAGTCGCGCTCTTATCTTTTCGTGGATCGGCGTTGTAGACACCATCTACTCCACTCTTTGCAAGAAGAAGTGCATCTACTCCGATTTCAAGTGCTCGCTGTGCTGCGACTGTATCGGTAGTGAAGAACGGCATTCCTGCGCCAGCACCAAAGATCACAACCCGTCCCTTTTCCAGGTGGCGAATAGAGCGTCGTGGAATATACGGCTCGGCAACTTGTCCCATAGTGATCGCAGTCTGGACCCGGGTATCGATGCCCTTCTTCTCAAGGAAGTCTTGTAGCGCTAGACAATTCATCACAGTTCCAAGCATTCCCATGTAGTCGGCTCGGGCTCGCTCCATGCCGCGCTGTTGCAATTCTGCGCCTCGGAAATAGTTTCCACCACCAACAACGATGGCGATCTCAACGCCACTCTTGACGACATCGGCAATCTGTTCGGCAACGTCAGCAACTACATCTGGATCAACGCCGATACCTTTTTCGCCACCAAAGACTTCACCAGAAAGCTTAAGGAGCACTCTTCGATAGCCCTTGCTTCGCTGCGCCATCTGAGAGTGCTCCTTTCTTCGAACTGCCCTTTAGGTTACTGCCCCACCCTGAAGCGATAGAAGGCCGACACAGCCACTCCGGCCTCTTTCACCACTGCTTCGACCGATTTCTTCTGGTCCTTGGCAAATGGTTGTTCGAGCAAGACCACTTCCTTCATGAAGCCAGTGACTCGACCTTCGATGATCTTTGGTAGCGCTGCTTCAGGTTTGCCTTCATTGCGCGCAGTTTCTTCCGCAAGACGCCGTTCATTCTCAACGACCTCGGATGGAACTTCACTTCGTGTGAGGAACTGTGGCGCGAAGGCTGCGATGTGTTGCGCTACATCACGGCCAACTTCACCCGGATCCTTATCGAATTTCACAACAACTCCGACCTGCGGTGGAAGATCTGGGCTGGTCTGATGGAGATAGAGCGATGTGGATCCCTCTGCAACGGCAATTCGTCGAAGTTCGATTTTCTCACCAAGTGTTGCATTCGCTTCATCGATAAATGCTTGAACACCAGCGCCACTTGGAAGTGAGCCAGCGAGGAAAGCAGCGAGATCACCACTCTTTGTCTTATGAAGGTGATCGATCAACTCCTTTGCTACCTGTTGGAAGCGATCACCCTTTGCGACGAAATCAGTCTCACAGTTGAGTTCGAGCATGGCGGTAACGCCACCCTCACTCTTTGCTGCGACGAGACCATTCGACGTTGTGCGACCTTCACGCTTCGTAACGCCCTTCAAGCCTTTGACACGAATGATCTCGACGGCCTTATCAAAATCGCCACCTGACTCATCAAGCGCCTTCTTGCAGTCGACCATGCCGGCTGCAGTGAGCTCTCGAAGTCGTTTCACATCCTCTGCGGTGTAAGAGGCCACGAACTACTCACCCGCCTTCTCGGTTGAACCTTCTGCTGCTGCATTGCTTGCGAGCAACTCTTTCTCCCAATCGGCAAGGGGCTCTCCTGCTGCAACGCTCTCCTCGCCTGCCTTTGCAGCGGCTGCTGCTTCCTTTGCAACGTTCGCAGATCTTGCTTGCAAGCCGGCGGCAACAGCATCAGCGATAACTCGAGTCAAGAGTGCAACAGAGCGAATCGCATCATCATTTCCAGGAATCTTAAAATCTACGACATCTGGATCACAGTTCGAATCAAGAATTGCAACGACTGGAATACCAAGCTTCTTCGCCTCAGCAACAGCGAGGTGTTCTTTCTGTGTGTCAACCACCCAAATCGCTGCAGGAGTCTTTGTCATATTGCGAATTCCGTCGAGGTTCTTATTGAGCTTCTCGCGCTCACGGCGGAGTAAGAGGTACTCCTTCTTTGTAAACATCGCATCGTTCTGTGCTTCAAGCGCTTCGAGTTCTTTTAATCGCTGGATTCGCTTGTAGACAGTTGGAAAGTTAGTGAGCATTCCGCCAAGCCAACGCTCGGTGACATAAGGCATTCCAACTCGAGTTGCTTGCTGTTGGATCGGCTCTTGCGCCTGCTTCTTCGTACCGACGAAGAGGATGTTTCCACCCTTGGCCACTGTGTCTTTGACGAACTCGTAAGCCTTGTCGATCAGAGAGAGCGACTGCTGGATATCGATGATGTAGATGCCGTTGCGCTCAGTGAAAATGAAGCGCTTCATCTTGGGATTCCATCGACGCGTCTGATGTCCGAAGTGGACACCGCTGTCGAGGAGTTCACGCATTGTTACGACCGCCATGGCGGACACTCCTTTAAACCCAGCACTTGGCCGGGCACTCGGTTGATGAACTAACGGTTGTTAGTTCCCTGGCACCCGACACCGACCGATCTTGCGACCGGACCGAGGTGGTTCTCATTTTGATTCAAGCCAACCAAGACCTTGAGGCGCTGATTGGAACTGACCAAATAGAGCGGGCACGCGAAGTCACATCCGAAGATGTGCTGGAGCGCATTCTAATAGAGTTTTTTGGGGCTCCTCGACCTAGGTTCTAACCCTTTTTAACGGCCCGAATAAGCAGATTTCGACCCG
>RGOY01000200.1 GCA_010028225.1 Actinomycetota bacterium | reverse complement strand
GCGCCACATCTTTCAATCATTGCGGCATCCAATCCCAAGAGGGCGACTTTCGAAGAGTTGGAATATGTGACAAGTGAGCCCATGAAAATTTGTGATGAGCCGGCAATATCGGTGATTGCCGCCGCAAGCTCACCTCCAGTTACTGATTCTGCAAGAGCAAGGTTCTCACCTCGAGAGATGAGACTCTCAACCAAGTCATTCGCTAATCGCCTCGATGCGCTCATGATCGTTTGGAGAATGCTGCGGCAAAGTATTGATATCCACTTGTAATCGTCAAAATCAACGCTACTCCTAAGAGGAGCGCCTTCGGAATATCAAGGATTGCAGGTAGCGGAAGGATGTAGAGACCGACAGAGATGTTTTGTGTCAGAGCCTTTGCCTTACCCGATTTGCTCGCTGGGATTACACCACCTTTCAAAACACTCAGTCGAAGCAGAGTCACGGCTAGCTCGCGGCCAAGGATTACCAGGGTCACCCAGATTGGTAAGACTCCCAAGTAGTTGAGTGAGATGAGTGCTGTAGCGATAAGGGCCTTATCTGCGATTGGATCCCAAAGCTCACCAAAGTCAGTTATCTGATTACTTGCCCTCGCCAAACGACCATCAAGAACATCGGTCATAGCAACGACGAAGAAGAGGGCAAAGGAGAGCGTTCGAAGCTCAGAATTCTCACCATCTTCAGCGATTAGAGCCCACGCGCAGAATGGAAGTGCAAGGATTCGAAATATGGTCAGAATGTTCGGCAGATTGAAGATAACTCGACGAGCAACTTCATCACGTTCATCTGATGCACTCATGTGCTCTTCTCCGCGATCAAATCTACGCCATCAGTCTCGATCACCTTTGCCTTAATGTATTGCCCGACTTTGATAACTTTGAGTTCATCCGTTGTAAGTCGAGTTATACGAGTCGACCCATCGACCTCAGGCCCCTGGTGCGCTGCGCGTCCTTCAACTACGTCGCCATCAATCTCTTCAATCAAGACACTCATCTCTTCCCCGATTCGCTCGAGTGAGCGCGCATTGACGGTAGCTTCCGCAACGCGGCTTGCCTCCTGGAAACGCTCTTCTATGAGATCTTGAGAAACTTTCCCCGAGAGATTGAGCGCCTCTGTCCCCTCTTCATCGCTATATGGAAAGACGCCTATTGCATCAAGGCGTGACTCTGAGATGAAGTCGAGAAGCTCTGAGAATTCTTCTTCACTCTCACCGGGAAATCCGACGATGAAATTCGATCGAATCCCTGCCTCTGGCGAAAGTGCGCGGATTTGGGTCAGAAGATGGAGGAATTTCTCACCGTCTCCAAATCGCCGCATTCGTCGAAGGAGAGTGCCACTTGCATGTTGGAACGAAATGTCAAAATATGGAGCAACTTTTTCTGTTGATATCACCGCTTGTAAAAGTGAAGGACGGATCTCCGCAGGTTGAAGATAAGAGAGGCGAATCCGCTCGACACCTTCAAGAGCAGATATTTCAGGAAGCAGTTTTTCAAGCAACATCAAGTCACCTAGATCTTTGCCATAGGAAGTCGTGTTCTCACTCACGAGAAATAATTCGCTAACCCCTTGCTCAACGAGCCACTTAGCTTCACTGAGAATTTCACTGGGAGTTCTCGACAAGAAGGAGCCACGAAAAGAGGGAATCGCGCAGAAAGAACAGCGTCGGTCACACCCTGAGGCAATTTTCAATGGTGCGTAGGGGCTTCGATCGAGACGTTTGCGAAGAACTCGTTCTCCTTGACCATTTCGGGAAATGCCTTGCGCGCTCATGTCATTGATGACAGCGTTCTGCGATTTGCGTCTCTCTGCGGGCGCCAAGGGCAATAGAGTCCGGCGATCCTTGGGTTTATGTGTCTCTACCTTTGCGCCAGAGAGAATTGTGCCGAGACTTTGCGAAATCGTCGCGTACGAGTCGAATCCAAGAATTCCGTCAGCTTCTGGAAGGGCCTTCGCAAGCTCGTCCCCGTACCGCTCTGCCATACAA
>RGOY01000199.1 GCA_010028225.1 Actinomycetota bacterium | reverse complement strand
GAAAACTCGCTGAAACTGGGATGACGATGGTTGTGGTAACTCACGAAATGGGATTTGCGAAGGAGATCGGCGACCAGTGCATATTCATGGACAATGGCTATATTGCAGATTCTGGTGGGGCAGATTTCTTCGACACTTGTACCAATAAGCGAACCAAAGAGTTCATTGGATCGGTGCTCTGATGGAGGACACACCCAGACTCAACTTCATGTGGCACCTGGTCTGGGACTTTCGCGCTGAATTGTTGCAAGGTTTGCTTACCGCATTCGAGGTCGCTATCACCGCATTGATCCTCTCGCTCTTCGTGGGCCTCTTCTTCGCCTTGATGAAGATGAGCCGCTTTGCAGTTCTGCGTGGCATCGCATCTACCTATATCAATATCTTCCGCGGTATTCCTGCGCTAGTGAGCGTCGTCTGGGTCTACTTCGGCTGGTCACTTCTCTTTGGATACAACTTCACCGTCTATCAAGCCGGCGTTATTGCACTCACACTTCTCTACTCCTCTTTCTTTGCCGAGATTTTCCGTTCAGCACTTGAAGCAGTGCACAAAGGTCAGCGTGAAGCAGGACAGGCGTTAGGAATGTCTCGACTTCGAATGATCAAAGACACCTCGACCTTCACCGTGATTGGTCTTGCAGAACTAGTATTTGTGATGCAGTCGATCAATGCCGAGTACTTCCAACCTTTCGTCCTCTTCACCGCCGCAGCAGGTCTTTATGTCGCAGCTGCCTTTCTAGTTGACTTCGTCTTTAGAATGATCGAGGGTGGATTTAGTTATCCCAAAGTCGGTCGAGTTAAGAGATTTCTCACACGCAGGAAGCGAGCTCAGATTCAGCGATTGGTTGATGCCAATTGATGAATCGACTTCTTGGGCGTGAGAAAGTTGCAATCCCTACCTTCGGAAGGAAAATAATGCGAAAGAAGCTAGCGCTTCTGCTCGCCGGAGTAATGGCCGCCACCGTTGTCGTAACGGGTACCAGCCAGGCTTCAGCTGCAGAAGACACCTCAAAGCTCAATCTGATTAAGCCAGGATCACTTGTGGTCTGTATGACTTTGCAGTTTGTGCCCCAGATGTATCTCAATAAGCGTGGCGCACCAACTGGCTACGACTATGAACTCTTGAGAAAACTTGCTAAGGATCTAGACCTCACTCTCGAGATCCGTAACACTGACTTCAACGGACTCTTGGCTGGTATCAGCGCCAAGCAGTGCGATATGACGTCAGTCGGACTTCGCCGCACCGCTGCTCGCGAACTCTCAATGACCTATGCTGGTGAATACATGCCGTACCAGACGATTCTTGCCACTCAGGCTCGCAACAAGCGCGAAGCCACAAGGGCTGCATGGAACGTCGCCGGTGTGAAGATCACCTGCTTGAAGGGCGCTGTTGAGTGCGCAGCAATCAAGGACAACTTCCCTAACGCCAGCGTTGTCGAATTCCCGACACAAGATGGTGCACTTCTTGAAGTTGCTTCAGGTCGTGCTGATGCAGGTGTTCTCGTCACTGCAATCTTCGGCGGATACTCCAAGACCAACCCAGGAGTATTGAAGCGAGTACCACTTGATCCACCAATCGGTTCCTACTTTGGAAACTGGACTGTTCAGCTCGGAAACACTGCTCTGGCTACACGCCTTCAGAAGTGGCTCTGCGATGCTCAGGCCAGCGGACTCATGGCGAAGACATTCCGTCGAACCATGGGATACCCACTTCCTGCAGAACCTACTTGCGTCAAGTAGTTTGAATAAACTCTGATCAACTCCTCTGATGAGGGGTCTGAGAAGAGCGAAGATGTAAGTCGATTAAGGGGTGACTCGAGTTCGAGTTGCCCCTTAATCATTTGTAGACTCGGTACAAGATTTTCCATAAGCCAAGCGAAAACAAGTGATGAAGAGTGGATTGCAGGACCAATGATGACCATTGAACGCGATCTAGTAGTCGTTGGCGGTGGGCCAGCAGGAATTGCTGCTGCATCGACTGCGGCATCGCTCGG
>RGOY01000198.1 GCA_010028225.1 Actinomycetota bacterium | reverse complement strand
AAGATTTCTTAACCTTGAAGTAAAGGTTGAGTCTTAAGCGATACAGCGCGTTCGGCGAGCGGTCGCAAATTTCGCTGAGAGTTCGCCTAACTCATCACTGACACGGGAACGAATCGCCTCATCGCTAGCCAGGAGCGCGCCTAGTTCCTTGATTGAGGCTCTGAGTTGCTTTGACTCGGTCTCGAGTTCGATCTTGCTCATCTTGGTCAGGCGGCGAAGCGGCATATCGAGAATGTAGGTGGCCTGTTCATCGCTTAACTTGAAGCCCTTGATCAAACCAACTTTTGCCTCGCTGGCATCATCAGAGCCGCGAATAATCTTCACAACTTTGTCGATATCAACAATCGCTTTAAGCAGACCGTCAACGAGATTGAGTCGTTCCTCTGCCTTGCGTTTACGGAAGGCAGAGCGACGAGTCACAACCTCGACACGGTGGGCAATGAAGACTTCCAGAATCTCCTTAAGGCCCAAGGTTCGTGGTTTGCCGTCGACAAGAGCGACTGCATTGATAGCAAATTGATCTTCGAGTGGGGAGAGACGATAAAGCTTTTCTAAGACTTCACCGGGTTCGTAACCATTCTTCAACTCGATAATCACTCGAGTTCCATTTTGACCATCAGAGAGATCGACGATGTCAGATATTCCTTGGATCTTCTTACTCTTGACCAATGTCGAGATTCGCTCGACCACCTTCTCGGGTCCGATGGTGAATGGAAGTTCGGTGATAGTGAGTCCTTGCTTTCGATTGCTGACCTTGCCAATCTCAACTGTCGCGCGAAGCTGGAAAGAACCTTTGCCACTGGTGTATGCGTCAACGACTCCAGGTAATCCGTGAATCTCACCACCAGTCGGGAAATCTGGGCCTGGGATGTGTTTCATTAGTTGCTTCAATGTCGCTTTCGGATTTTCAATCAAGAATCTTGTCGCAGCGATAACTTCACCAAGATTATGCGGCGCCATATTCGTTGCCATGCCGACTGCGATGCCGCTTCCACCATTGACCAGGAGATTGGGAAATGCTGCAGGCAGAACGAGTGGTTCTGCGAGTTGGCCGTCGTAGTTGGGACCAAAATCAACAGTGTCCTCATCTGCCTCATCAACCATCGTCATCGCCGCCGGGGCAAGACGCGCTTCGGTATAACGCATTGCGGCAGGGCCAGCATCAAGAGAACCAAAGTTTCCATGGCCATCAATGAGTGGAAGACTCATCGAGAAAGATTGAGACATGCGTACGAGTGCGTCATAGATCGCACCATCACCATGAGGATGAAGCTTTCCCATCACTTCGCCGACCACTCGTGCACTTTTGACATGACCTCGATCGGGTCTAAGACCCATCTCCACCATCTGATGAAGAATTCTTCGGTGAACCGGTTTCAAACCATCTCGTGCATCTGGAAGCGCACGAGAATAGATAACTGAATAGGCATATTCCAAGAAAGATTCCGACATCTCTTGTGAGACGTCAATATCAACCACTCGACCAGGAAGTTCACCGGGTTTCGGTCCAACCTGTTTTGTTTTTGTTTTCGGGGAGGTCTTTGCCACGGGGTGGATTCTGCCGTGAAGGGAGGCTATTTCTTGGGATTTGACGGCTTCTTGGGATGTGACGGGCGTGCGCCTATTGACTCGACGCATCGACCAGCAATGAGATTTCCCTGGCGTAAGGATTCTTTGAGATCACCATTTGTGATCCAGGATGAGATAAAACCCGCTGCAAAGCTATCTCCAGCTCCCGTGGTATCAATCGCAACTCTCGGCGGTAGATTGTCAGAGACAGGGTCGGCAAACTCTCGTGATTTCGCTATCGCGCCCAATTCACCCCGCTTCACAACAACAACCTTGGCGAAGCGAAGTAAGAAATCCAACATCGCCAGATGATTCTTCTCACCACTGAGAAACTCTGCCTCGGACTCATTTAGCAATAAGACATCTGATTCGGGGATTGATCTGAGCACCCGCTCGCGTTCTGCAAAAGAGAGCATCGTGCCAACCGATGCAGGATCGAGA
>RGOY01000197.1 GCA_010028225.1 Actinomycetota bacterium | reverse complement strand
ACGGTGGGAAGTGTGGTGGTGAAAATGTTTGAATAGAAGCTGTACTGGTTCCAACAGATTCTCCATTGTTATTTGAAACATATACTGTATAACTTTCTGCGGTATCGCTAGATGTTTCAGATGCTGTAGGATCTAAAAAGTCATAAGGTGATTGTCCTGCAGTTAAATTAGAAGAAACTGTACCACTAACAGATCCAACTATTCTAAATGTAGTTATTGATTTGCCCCCAGTTGCGTTTGCCGAATATGTAATTCTGTCATATCCGCTTGGGACTGCTCCTCCAGAGCTTACAGATGCTGTAGGAGCCTGTGGAACAGTTGTAACCTGAGTTGAAGATGAAGTGGTTGGCTGTGAGCTTCCAGCGTTATTTGTAGCAACTACAGTAAAGGTATATGATCCGTTAGATGCTAGTCCTTGAAATGTATAAGATGTATTAGTATTTCCAGTTATTACTGTATATGTAGCTGGAGTTGTGGTTATTGTATAAGATGTTGCGGGAGGAGAAGCAGCTGGTAAAGACCAAGATAGGCTTGCCGCAGCACCAGTTCCAGCTGCACTTGCAGCTGATGTAGTGTTTGCAGTGGCAAGATATGGTCTACTTGTACCAACATCTGTAGCAGTTAAATTTGTTACTGCATTTGGCTCTAAAAAGTTATCTTGTGCTGAAGACTTAATACCTCTTTTTTTACTAATTGCCATTTATTTCTCCTCTGTCTTGTTAAGCTGTAAGATCTCCAAGTAATAACCATGAATCTGTTCCACGCTTAAATAATGTTGCTGATGAATATCTGCACCTGTTTGTAAGAAGTCAATTGTAGTTCCGACAGGGTATGCAGTTGTAGCATTCGTTGGAATTGTTACTGTAATTCCTGTAGATGCTGTTGATTCTACCATTGTATCTCTTAATGTTAGCCCACCAGTAGATAAATTATAGTTTGCTGAAATTGAATTAATTGTTGTTTGCGATGGAACGCCTTCTTTTGTTTGTGTTCCATCTGTAAATGCTATTCCAGAAGCCGCTACAGTTACTGTGCCAGTAAATGTTGGCGAAGCAATTGGAGCACGTGATGTGTCTGTTGCGTGTACGTGGTCTGCACGTGCTGCTGTAGTAGCTGTTCCAACCGCAGCAGTTCCGTTCATTACTGGAGTTGTTGAGCTTAAACCTGTTATGCTATTAAATGATGTACCCGTTGCTACGCCAATATTTGGAGTTACAAGCGTTGGGCTTGTTGCAAATACTAGAGAACCAGAACCTGTTTCTTCGGTAACCGCTGAAGCAAGATTTGCTGCTGATGGTGTAGCAAGGAATGTTGCAATACCTGTTCCAAGTCCAGATACACCTGTTGAAATTGGAAGACCTGTAGCATTTGTGAGTGTTGCAGATGCTGGTGTTCCAAGAGCTGGAGTTGTTAATGTTGGACTTGTTAATGTCTTATTTGTTAATGTTTGTGCTGTATTTAAATCTACAGTTGTAGCGGTATTGATGCTGAATGTAGATCCAGATAATGTTAAACCAGTTCCTGCTGTATATGTTCCAGAACCAGAGAATTGTGTAAATGCTATTGCATCTGTACCAATTGTAGTAACAACATTTGTTTGTACCCACCCAGTCTTTCCGTTAACTGTACCGCTTTCAACGAATATAAAGTCACCAGCGTCTACTTCTGGAGTTGAGTCATAATCTGTTGCACGAGTTGGTGCTCCAGATGCTGCAACAATATAAACACCATTTTGTGACTGTGTAGTTTGATTCTTTACAAGAATTCTATTACCAGTTGCAAGAGTTACTCCGTCAAGAGTATCTCCATTTTCTACGTCTGTAGTAAGTGTAATATTTGCAGTTGTTGCTGCTTTGACTGAAGCATGTACGTTTAATCCAGCAGTAGCTGCATCAACATATGCTTTAGTTGCGGCATCTTGATCTGCAGTTGGATCTGCAAGATTTGTAATCTTTTGGCTATTCATTGAGAATGAACCAGTTGGGGCAGTAAGGTCTGTTACCTTAGATGT
>RGOY01000196.1 GCA_010028225.1 Actinomycetota bacterium | reverse complement strand
CAAGACATCGGGCTTCTTTGCAAGCATCTCCTTCGCAAGAACCGATGCCGCACTATCAAGATCTGCTTTCCAGAAACAATCTTCACGCTCATTTGGTGGCGTGCCCATCATCCCGCTATCTCGATAACGAACACTGCCTTCACCCAAAAATCCGAAATCAGTAACGCCAAGAACTGCCATCGCATCAGCAAGTTCGCCCACGCGATGCTCGCCCAACTTATCCTCGGCCCCACTTGCAAGATGCGAAAGCTCTGGCACTAAGACTTCGCCCTCTTCACCCCGCGTGCAGGTGACCAGAGTGACGTGATGACCCTTTCTCACATAATGCGCCATTGTCACGCCGTTATTGATCGTCTCATCATCTGGATGCGCATGAACTAACATCAACTTCGGCTTGGCGGACATGACACGCAGTCTAATCCCGCATACTTCACACCGCCTGAGGCGTTCTCACCACCCAAAGCCAGCATTACTATGACGCTCATGACGAAGCCCGCTAAAGCCGCAGCCGATCTCAAAGTGGTTGATAACAAATCACCAGATCCCAAAGAGAAACGTCTTCCTCGCGATGAACGTCGAGCCCAACTCCTTGCCGCAGCCCTCGAGGCTTTCACACAGTCGGGTTACCACGCCGCCTCGATGGATGAAATCGCAGTCCGCGCAAGCGTCAGCAAACCCGTCCTCTACCAACATTTCCCCTCAAAGTTAGAGCTCTACCTCGCAGTCCTTGATACCCATATCGATTCACTCGTCTTCGCAATCCAAAAAGCAATCGCTTCCACCTCAGATAACTCCAAGCGTGTACGAAGCACTATCCAGGCCTACTTCGATTTCATCGACGATAAGAGCGGCGCATTCCGCCTTCTCTTCGAAAGCGATATGAATGTCGAACCCCAGGTGCGCGAACGTCTCAATCGCATGACCTATGACTGCGCCGCAGCAGTATCGGCAGTTATCTCCATTGACACAGGATTGAGCAAAGAGTCATCGATGCTCCTTGCTATTGGCATTATCGGCACCGCCCAGATCACAGCACGCCACTGGCTCGATCGCGATGGCATCTCGAGCAAAGAGGAAGCTGTCGCGTTCGTCTCAAATCTCATCTGGCGCGGAATTTCTGGTTTTCCCCGCCAGAGCTAGTTCACTACACTGCCCGACATGGCCACCAAAAAGAGCGCAGAAGCAACCCGCATCGAAGTCCGCATCAGCGTCACCGATACCCCACGCGAGATCGTCCTCGAGTGCGACTCCTCTCGTGATGAGGTCATCGCCTCGATCAATGAATCCATGGCCACAAATACCCCACTCGTCCTCTCTGACTTTCGCGGTCGCCAGGTAGTCGTCCCCGCAGGCAAGATCGGCTTCATCGAGATTGCCGCTCCCAGTGAGCGCAAAGTTGGATTTGCTACCCTTTAAAACCGTCATCTCGGGGTACCTAACCTAAAAAGTGAAAGCGGACTTAGGCCGGCAACTTATCGTGAAGAGAAACCGAAGACTTCTCCTAGTACTGGTGGTCTTACTGTCATTTGTCTTGCAGAGTCAAATCAGGATCGCTCAAGCGACAACGTATGTGAAGGTATCTGGAGTCTTAACCAACTACAAAGGTGAATTCCTAAAAGCCCCTACTGGCTTAATTCTTAGGAGCGGCGGAAAGACAGTTGCGACTGCGACGCTCAATGAGAGGGGCTATTACGAAGCCTTCTTCCCTGAATCAGAAAAAGTGGAGCTCACCTTCTTGGTTTACCAAAGTGATTTTGGCTCCGTACAAGGACCAAGCCCAGACTTTGACGACGTCATTTTTTCTAATTGGAGTACCACTCTGGTAGGAACGAAGGATTTAGTTGTCAACCTCCAGTTACCAAAACCAGTAAGAGTCGACATCAAAATTGTCGACGCTCAAGATCAACTAATTCCAGAAAGCTGGATCAGTGAGGTCAACGGTAATGCCCCTCACAACAAGTATGTGGATGCAAATGGGTATGAGTGGGCCGGAATTCAACGATGGAATGGGAGTTCGATTAGGTGGACTTCTAAGACTGG
>RGOY01000195.1 GCA_010028225.1 Actinomycetota bacterium | reverse complement strand
ACTACACCCGAACTACACCCGAACTACACCCGCATTCCATTGCGCTCGACGAACTTCAAGCACCTGAGTTCCAGAATTTCTGGCAGTAGGTGGCACCTACTCGCGATTCCTCTGCGAGAGGGCACGTTGCACATCTCGTTTAGCTTGTTTCTCCATAAGAGTCGCACGTTTGTCATGCTCTTTCTTGCCCTTAGCGATGGCGAGTTCAACTTTTGCCTTGCCATCTTTAAAGTAGATGGAAAGCGGCACCAAAGTCACACCACCTTCTTTACTTGTACCAATCAGTTTCTCAATTTGGTGGCCGTGCAAGAGCAGTTTCCGCTCACGCCGCGGAAGATGATTGGTCCAACTCCCCTCGTCATACTCAGGAATGTGCACACCTTGAAGCCAAATCTCACCTTCTTTTACAACGGCATAGCCATCAACAAGGGAGGCGCGACCAGCACGCAGAGACTTCACCTCAGTTCCCATGAGGACAATGCCGCACTCCATAGCCTCGACGATGAAGTAGTCGTGGCGAGCCTTCTTGTTCTGGGCAACGATTTTTGTTCCTTTTTCTCGTGCCACGACATCCTCCTTTCAATATGTGAAGTTAGAAGTTCACAGAGGCTCAGTCTACTTTCGTTGGTTGAAGGATTCCTGAGTGAGTGCGGCTCTCGGTGAGTCTCATACTTCAGGCAAGAACGAGTGCGTAAGACCCTGAATGGTTCTCACTCCGCAAAGCAGGTTTCGAAATCAGGTTTCGAAATCAGGACACTTTGTGAGTCTCATACCTCTCGGCAGGTTGACTGAGTCCAAACAGCGGAGAACGCGGGGTTTATGAAGATTTAGATTTCAGTGTTGCTAGTCCGCCGAGGATTTGCAGAGCACGCTTAGCAATCTCTTCATCCGTGGCAGCAAGATCCGGCTCGATCCCAATCCCGTCAATGATTCGACCGGAGGGGGTTCGATACTTTGCCACAGTTAGTTCTAACTTGGATCCATCATTTAACGTGATGAACTCCTGGACTGTTCCCTTACCCATCGAGCGCTCTCCAATTACTACTGCGCGATTTCTGTCTTGTAAGGCACCAGCCACTATCTCGGCCGCACTCGCCGAATCTCGATCGATAAGTACTACAAGCGGAGATTGAATGGTTTTCTCTTTCCTTGCGCGATAAATAACCGGATCATCGTTAACCTTTTGATAGGAGACGATAACCCCATCACCAACAAAGATTTCCACTACTGCAACTGCCTCACTTAATTGCCCACCAGGATTACCCCGTAGGTCAATCACTAATCCACGCTTATGCGAAAGCCCAGAGAGAGCTTCCCTGAGCTGCTGAGCAGTTCCTATATTGAAGTTAGTAATCTTCGCGAGCACCACATCATCTGTGACCTGCGAAGCAGATACCGTCTCTCGGCCCATCGTTACTCTTGCGACTGGCACGAGGAATTCACGACCATCTCGATCAATCAGTAGATCAACTGACTTTCCTTCTGCTCCTCGAACTATGGCGAGCGCTGCTGGCAAAGTGATGCCATCCAGAGAGTTTTCATTGATGGCAAGAAGTCGATCACCCGGCTTTACTCCCTGACTTTCTGCGGGAGAGTCTGGTTGAACGCTTGCTATTTCAATTCCACCCGTTGACGCTCTTCGAAGCCATAATCCCAGCCCCGTGTATTCATTGAAGAGACGCTCATTGAAGACATCCATCGTCGACTCTGGAAAATAGTTCGACCACTCATCCCCTGATGCCTTCAAAGCTCCTTCAATTGCTGCCTGTCGCAAACTCTCGAGCGAAGCACCTTCAGGATCGATCGAAACAATCTCTTCCAGGGCTTGGTCGACAGGTCCAGTTCCCTCATTAATCCCGAGTACATAGCCGAGTCCAAAAACTAGTGAAAGCGCAAGTAATCCAGCAATGAACTGCCTTATCCCAGCTCTTTCGCTAGCCCGCTCACTCACCCCTAGATTCTACGGGTCACTATCCTTATGAAGAAATAATCAAATTTTTGTCGCAGAACATAAACATTCGTGAGTTACACACGGATATTT
>RGOY01000194.1 GCA_010028225.1 Actinomycetota bacterium | reverse complement strand
ACGATGCTCGCTGTTTCAAAGACAGTTGTGTAGTTGCTTGCCCGCGAATAGATATAGGCAATCACACCGCTCTTTCCAGTGTTCTGATTCCAGTAGGCATCAGTGATGTCAAGACCCACGGTTCCAGAAGTTGCGGTAGTCAAAGTTGCGCCAAATCCCTTATACATTCCGTACTTAGATGACTTTGCACTCTCTCCAGTCGATGAATAGCCGCTGCTCGCGACCGGGGTAATAGTGAATTTGAATGTTCGACCAGTCCCAATGCCGAAGCAGATGGGGGTGGCACCTGAGCATCCACTCATAGGATCGCCATCTTGTATGTCTGTTCCTGAAACGTAATTTGTAATTGTTGCGATTGCGGTTGCGAAGTCATCGGCAGAGCGATACACCTTCACTGTGTAGGAGGCTGCTCCCGTGACAGGAGAGAAAGTCAGTTTGAACGATCCAACACTTGTGCCCCGGGATACGGTAAATGCCGGTGCGCTGATTTCTGACAGTACCGAGATACTCATGGTTGTTGTAGCTGTATCTCCAAGTGAGTCTGTTGCTGTTATGGTTTCCGTATAGGAACCGGCAGGAAGCGACGAACCAGCTGTGACCACGCCAGCACTTATCGAAACTGCGGGGTGGACCGGGGAGACTGCGAGTGAGATTGATCCATATCCGCCTGAAGCCGTGAATGTCGAGGAAGTGGCCGCCACGCCCGCGGTCGTAGTGATATTCGATCCACCCGATACCACGATGGGGACTTTAACTTGAGTTGTCGCGGAAGAAGTTTCAGTCTTTGAGCCTGAAGCATTTGTTGCTGTTACTGCTACCTTAATGAAATACGAGTTATCACCGGAAACTATCGTGTAAGAATCAGAGGTCGCATTGGTAATTGCGGCATATGTTCCATCAACAGTCTGTGATCGCACCCAGCGATAAGTGTATGAAGTGGGGGAATTAGTCCAAGTTCCTCTGTCGGCAGTCAATCGAGAGCCCACAGAGACTGTTCCCGAAATGGAAGGCGCAACGCTTGCTGCCGGAGCAGCTGAAGGCGTGCCGCTTACTGTCGTTGAAGATTCTCCTGCTGTTGATGCACCATTTAATGTTGTGACTGCACGAATCTTTACCGAGTACGTGGTGCCGTTGGAAACTCCTGACGTTATCGAAAGTGGTGTCGTTGTATCAACAGGAGAGAATGCCGTGAATGAGGTACCACCATTTATTGAGTACTCATAATTAGTGATGGTGCTTCCATTATCGCTTCCGGCGGTGAACGCGATTGATAACGAAGCATTAGCGCCCGTGATGGAGTTGATCGTCGGAGCAGCGGCACGCTGAGCAACTTTCACTCCTGTCAACGATGGTGGTGTGAACGCAAAATTCGTTAGTTGATTTGTCGCAAGATCTGAAATAGTCGCAGAGTTAGAATCCATCGTTGACGAAACCGAAATACCATCAGTGTCGATATCGTTGGCATCCGTCTGAACTGTGTATCGAAATGTAGCTGTTCGTGAATCGCTCATTGATACATAATTCGCGTACCGCTGTGTCGAGCCCACGGTCAGCGACAACCGTGGCGTACCAATAACAGTCACAGATTCAGAGAAACGCACGGTGAAGTTGATATTGGTACCTGGACCGTAGGTAGTGGCGCTTGGTGAGTCAACAGATGAAATAGTCGGCGAAGTTCGATCAATGGTTATGGTGGTCGTTGCTGAAGAAGTCTCTGCTGGTCCAGTAGTAGTACCCGTGACAGAATTTGCTTTAAGTTGAGGAGTGAGAGTTCCTTCTCCGCAAGAGCTAACTGAAACGGAATAACTGTTCCCTGATCCGCTAACTGCAAAAGTGCATCCTGTCGCGCTTCCACCATTTTGAAAATCTGCACTGGACATTCCAGTCACGGTCTCGCTCATGGTCAACGAGTACGAAATGGATGAATTTGTGTTCGTGGGTGAAGCTTGTGAACTAGCGAAAGAGCTCACAGCGGTTGAGGGATAACTAAGGACTATCGATCCAGCTGCGGCGTTGCCTCCTTGACTCGTTGTCGGGGCGGACGAGAAATAAGAAGAGTTGTAATAGGAA
>RGOY01000193.1 GCA_010028225.1 Actinomycetota bacterium | reverse complement strand
GTGAGGTGGTCGCTCTTCCGCGCGTAGTGGTGATCTGAGTATCGCCGCCAGAGAGCTTGACCAATGGATTGATAGTGACTACGACGAGAGTTTCGGCACGATATCCAACTGCATCGGTAGCAGTTACCGTCTCATAGTAAATAGTGGTCGTATTTGCAGAACCCACTGTGCTTGCAACTGTGATTACACCTGTCACTGAGTTGATAGTGATACCTGTGACGGTAGGAGCTATCGAGAAAGTCTTAGTCCCGGTTCCTAGTGTTGCCGTGATTGCCGAGGTTGATCGGCTTCTTCCGTAAGTAGTTGAAAGATTGCTTACTCCGGCCAAAGCCGTCTTTTGGTTGACAGTGATGGTGATGTATGCGACGCCAGTCTCATTGAGGCTATCTGTTGCAGTGATTGTCTCCCGATAGGTTCCTGCAGGTACCGAAGAATCTGCTGTCAGGATGCCAGTAGAAGTATCAAGAGTGATACCGGCTGGATTGACACCAGAAAGCGTGACCGTGAGTGAATCGGTTCCGTAGAGCCAGGTGAATCGAGAGGACGTTCTTTGAAGAATCGATTCAGTGGTTGTAAGCGTCGTGGGACCAGTTACGGATACTTCTCGATTGACGATGATCTGAATCGACGATGTGGTTACAGATCCCGCTTCATCGGTAGAACGGACCGTCATGTTGTAGGTTCCCGCAGCGGTTGTCTTCGCTACTTGGATGATGCCATCACTCGGCAGATACGAATGCTTGAGAGGTAGCAGCGCGACCTCGAGTTGTGACAAGTCGAGTATCTCCACCAGTTACAGAGATAGTTTCATTGACTCTAACTACAAGCGTCGTCTCAACTTTGTATCCGACTGAATCGGTTGCGCGAATCACGACTGAGTAAGTATCGACAGGGACAGTCGCTGCTGCAGTTACTACGCCACCGCTGCTGATAGTGAAGCCACTGGTATTGGCAGTAGTGGTCGGTGTTACTGTCTCAACACTCCAGGTCTTGGAGCCTGTTCCACCTGTATTTGTAAATGCTGATGAACTCTTGGCGGTACCAAAGGTGGTATTGATCGCAGATCCACCTGCAATAGTCACCACAGGATTAACGATGATGGTGACAGGTTGATAAGTGACAACACCAAAGGAGTCAGTGGCTGTAATCGTTTCCGTGTATGTACCTACCGCAGTCGTGCTACCAACCGTGATCTTGTAATCGGAGGAGCTCCAAGTGATTCCAGGTGTTGCTGGAGTCATCGCCAGTTGCGTCTCACCAGTTCCATATGCACCTGTGTAAGAGGCAGTCGTTAACGGGATGGAGTAGGTGGTCTGAAGACTTCCTGTGGCTGCGCCCCAAATCAAATCATCGAGCAACCACCAGTCTGCTGCGCCATTAGTGAAGGTCAAAGAAGCAATGCCCTTGCTTTGCGATGGATATTCGAGTGTTGAGAAACAGCAGGAGCCATTGATTGGATAGTTCTGCGTGGATCCGTCAACGAAGGTGATGAGAACGTTTTCTCCACCGTTCTTGGCACCCACCTTGAATGAGAAGGAGGTGGGATTACTACCCGTTGGGAAAGTGATGACAAGCGGAGCACTGATGAACTGAATATTGAGGTAATAGCCGGTTGTTCCGTATTGACCTGCATATGTACTCATGAGACCTGCGCCAGATCGGTTTGAATCTTTGAGTAGGGTTTGGCCACCTATTGTTATGGTCAAACCAGATGTGATCGTTCCATTAGTGAAATATTCAGCTCCGGATGCGCCGGCTAGACCATCGCCATTTACAGCAACTTTTGGATTTACCGTGATGGACAAAGTTCTTGTACCGATGGCACCCACTGAATCAGTTGCCCTTACCGTCATGCTGTAGGTGCCTGCTGCGGTGAGACTCGAAACTGAGACAACACCGGTGATTGAGTTGATTGTGATTCCAGAGACAGTCGGCGTTATTGAGAAGGTCTTGTTACCCGTTCCTCCTGATGCCGAGAATGCGGGAGTTGTATCGGCTCGTGTATAGGTAGTAACAAGTGTCGACGAGTCGCCTGAAACTGTAACCACGACATTGACTCGTACAACTATGGTGTCAT
>RGOY01000192.1 GCA_010028225.1 Actinomycetota bacterium | reverse complement strand
TGCGCGACTGCTTTGGTCTTTGAGGCGATCAAGTCCGTTAGATTTATGGATGAATCCAATGATTTTCCCCAGTGATGGATAACGAGTGCACCATCAAGGACTGAAGCAACTAAGGAGTTCTCACCACCTGAAATGGTGACGGGCTTGGAAGATAAATGCTCTAAATGAGCCATACGGGTAGAGTAACGCTCCTAATGGTTGCAAAGAATAATGAGGCTCGGCTCTCGGCAGGAGTTATTCGAAGCGATCGGCTCATGGCTGACGGCCGATTGATTCGTTACTACGACACTGCTGGTCAATCACGAGACGCTATCGATCAAAGGGAGCGCGAAGAACAACCTGGTATCGGCGAGCTTCGACTCGATCCTCTCGTTAATGAGTGGGTCGCGATGGCGGCCCATCGCCAGGGAAGAATTTTCCTTCCACCCAAGGAACTCTGTCCGTTATGCCCCACGCACGATGGATTGCTCAGTGAGATCCCAGAGAGTGACTATGAGGTAGCAGTCTTTGACAATCGATTCCCTTCACTAAGACCGCCTAGCACTCCCTGGCAACTCCCAAACCTTTCAGGTATCGAAACGCCAATTGTCGATGCGGCAGGAAAATGTGAAGTTGTCTGTTATACAGCCGAGCATGCAGTTGCATTCAAAGACCTATCACTTGCACGCATTCGCACGCTTCTGGAGGCATGGCGCGATCGCACTAAGGAACTCTCACAACTCGATTTCATCGAGCAGATTTTCATCTTTGAAAATCGAGGTGAGGAGATTGGTGTCACTCTTTTCCACCCTCATGGTCAAATCTACGCATATTCCTTCATCACCCCTCGTACCGAGAAGATGCTGCAGGTAGCTTCAAGCCACTTCAAGCTCCATGGACGGACTCTCCTAGCCGATGTCATTGCGCGAGAAATATCAGATGAAATTCGAATAGTTGCTCGTAATGAACATTGGATCGCTTACGTTCCCTGGGCGGCACGATATCCATTTGAAATTCACGTTGCACCACTTAGACAGGTGGCAGACCTCACCGAACTCGACAGTGAACAGTGCGATGCATTCCCCGGTGTTGCTAAGGAGGTAATGCAACGACTTGATGGTGTCTTTGGAATTGAGATGGCCTACATCGCGGCCTGGCATCAGGCTCCAGTGCGCCACGGTCGCAAGGAGCTGGGTTTACATTGGCAGATCACCAGCGTTCGCCGCCAACCAGGCAAACTCAAATATCTAGCTGGTTCTGAATCAGCCATGGGAGCTTTCATCATGGATATGAAGCCTGAGCAATCCGCAGCACAGTTACGAGAAGTCAAACTCTAATTACGTGAAGAGAGTAACCGCGTCTGCTCCAGGGAGAGTCAACTTAATCGGAGAACACATTGACTACAACGATGGCTGGGTTCTCCCCTTTGCCATCGGAGAGCGAACTTCGGTCACAATTTCTCTGCGCGATGATTCAAAGTTTCGTTTCACATCAGCTCAAAAGAAGGATGTGCTTGAAGTCGATCTATCGAAGCTATCACCATCGAAACGGCGATCGGACTGGAGTGACTACATCGCGGGGACGATCTGGGCTCTTGAAGTGGATCAAGGAGTTGATATCCAGATCGATGGTCAGGTTCGCTTTCGCACTCGCGAGTTGATCTTGCGCGTCTTGCTCAGCGCGCTGAAAATGAATATGTAGGAATGCCTTGCGGGATTATGGATCAATCGGTCTCACTGATGGCAACATCTGGTCATGCGCTCCTAATCGACTGCGTGACACTAGAGACCAAGCAGATTCCACTAAATCTGGGGAGTGCAGGGCTTGAGTTGTTGATCATCGATACCAATGCTCACCACTCCCTCGTTGACGGTGGATATCGAGAGAGACGCGAAAGGTGTGCAAGCGCTCTCCGTCAACTAGGTATTCAGTCGATGCGAGAACTTGATGAGGACCAACTGGAACTCTTTGGTAACTCCCTTGACGAACTCTCGTATCGACGAGTTCGTCATGCCGTCACCGAGATTGCCAGAGTTCATCAATCTGTTGCCCTTCTGGAGAAGGGAGATTTCCTTGGAATCGGCAAGGTTTTAAGCGCCTCCCATCTTTCACTTAAAGAT
>RGOY01000191.1 GCA_010028225.1 Actinomycetota bacterium | reverse complement strand
AGAGATGGCGCATATACCTTCGCTCGATCCAGCATCGGCAGTGGTACTGACTCGTTCGGCATACCTAGCCAGGGAGGCCGAGATGGCAGAACGCTCAGAGGCAGAGGAGTCGTTAACCAATGCGATCGCTTTGATAGCCGAGAGCGAAGATTTTCACACGGAATTTCCAGAGATCAGCGAGAGGCTTGAGGTCGTGACCCAGAGAATTCGAATTGCGATCGGGATACACCGAGAAGCGGTTGCGACGACAAAGACTCAACGTTCTCGCCTGATTGTTCGCATTTTCCGACTATCAGGAACTGCGCCCCTTCCTGTTGTCTATCCTTTCGAGGAACTTCCGCTGTGAGCGGCCTGGTATCGCCTCTGCGTCATCTTCTTACTCGCTATCTCGTTCTTTCGCTCTTACTTCTCTCGGGATGTAGTGCAATCGAGGAGGCTGTCGATAGTGCGACGAAGCAAGTGGAGCAAAATGTTCTCACCGGACTGCCTGGATCAAATCGACAGATTCTCGCGGTCAAGATCGATGACACCAACCCTGCACAACCGCAGGTAGGCGTTGAAAGCGCAGACGTTGTCTACATCGAACAAGTTGAGGCAGGTTTGACTCGACTGCTAGCCCTCTATTCATCGCAGTATCCGATACGAATTGGTCCAGTGAGATCTGCGCGAATTAGTGATATCGACATTCTCGCTGAGTACGGCAGAGTTGGGCTGATCTTTAGTGGAGCTCAGAGCCGTCTCTACCCATTTATAGATGCTGCAAACATTGCAAACCTCGGCGCACAACGAAACCCGGCAACTGTCTATGTCCGAGATCCGCTTCGAAATGCTCCGACAAATATGTTCGTCTATCCAGAAAAGTTACTTGAAGTAGATAAGAATGCAGAGTCGATTGATCTTGTGAAGAAACCTGGGTGGGAGTTTGGTGACAATCCAGGAACTGGGATAGAGATTGAAAGTGCGACAGTTCGGTGGCCGAACGCTACTTATCGCGTTGATTGGTCGCGCGATGAAGACCGGTGGCTGATCTATTTCAATGGAAAGCCAAAGACCAATCCTGATGGATATCAATTTGGCTCTCCAAATTTTGTGATTCAAGTTGTACCCATTGTTCCGTCAGATTTTGGCGATAGATATGGCGGGGTGACACCTAAATCTGAGGTGGTGGGATCTGGAAAGGGCTATCTGTTGCGTGATGGATTCGCAATTGAGGTGAAGTGGCAAAGAGATTCCCTCGAGGCACCGACAAGGTGGCAACTTGCTGATGGCTCTTCGGCGCCTTTCGAACGAGGACAGATATGGATCGCCCTGACCGCAACAGAACCCAGCTTCGAATTTACCGAGGCGACAGCGGGTGGAGAGCAGAAGTAGAATCCGCCTCTACCAAGCCTGGCCCGATCTCACCGGCGCAGGCGCACCCATCGAGGAGAAGAGATGTCCCAGGCAGATCGAGTAGTAGGTACCGCCCGCGTTAAGCGAGGCATGGCCGAGATGCTTAAAGGTGGCGTCATCATGGATGTCGTCGATGCGCAGCAAGCGAAGATCGCTGAAGATGCTGGTGCCGTTGCGGTAATGGCTCTGGAGCGGGTGCCAGCAGACATTAGAGCACAAGGCGGCGTCGCTCGTATGTCGGATCCGAGCATGATTGAGGAAATTCAAAAGTCGGTAACGATCCCAGTGATGGCCAAAGCACGAATTGGCCATTTTGTTGAAGCGCAGATTCTGCAAGCAATCGGTGTTGACTACATTGATGAATCTGAAGTCCTTACCCCTGCTGATTACACCCACCATATTGATAAGTGGAATTTCACAATTCCTTTTGTCTGCGGAGCGACGAATCTTGGTGAAGCGCTGAGGCGAATCAATGAAGGTGCAGCAATGATTCGCTCGAAGGGTGAGGCTGGTACTGGCGATGTATCCAATGCGACAACTCACATGCGAGCAATCTCGGATGAGATTCGACGACTTTCCTCAATGCGTGAAGATGAGCTTTATGTAGCAGCAAAGGAACTTCAAGCTCCATTCGATCTGGTCAAAGAAGTTGCGACAACGGGGAAACTTCCCGTAGTGCTCTTTACTGCAGGTGGCATCGCAACACCT
>RGOY01000020.1 GCA_010028225.1 Actinomycetota bacterium | reverse complement strand
AAGGCTGCTAAGAAGGCGCCAAAGAAGGCTGCTAAGAAGGCAAAGAAGGGCAAGCGCCGCTAGGCATTTTGTCTGACATTTTCTTCTCTTGATAGATGGGCTGCATTCCGATGCAGCCCATTTTTCATGCCTATCCTTAACTCATGACCGCCGTCAAGGGATCTGATCTGGTGCGCTACGACGCACCGAGCGGCAAACCACTCGGCGTGACGCCCTGGTATCGCATTGCTGCAAATGTCCTACGGCCGATTCTCGCATTGATCACAAAGAAGGATTGGAGAGGCGGCGAGAAGATTCCGAAAAGTGGCGCAGTCATCATCGTCTGCAATCACATCTCGTATCTTGATCCACTCTCCTTCACGCACTTTCTCTATAACAACGGTCGTGCGCCCCGCTATCTTGGCAAGAAATCAATATTCGATTTCCCTGTCATCGGATGGATTGTTACTAAAGCCGGACAAATCCCCGTTGATAGAGAGAGCGCCAATGCTGTGAAAGCTCTTGATCATGCAATCGCTGCGCTCAAAGCAGGACACATGATTGGCATCTATCCCGAAGGAACTTTGACCCGAGATCCCGATCTCTGGCCCATGACGGGAAAAACCGGTGCCGCCCGTCTTGCACTTCTGACCGATACCCCCGTGATTCCGTGTGCTTCGTGGGGACCCGAGAAAGTCATACCCCGATATGGCAAACGAATCAGACTCTTTCCGCGGACCAAATTGAGCATCATCGTGGGAGAACCTGTCGATCTTTCTAAGTGGCGGGGAATGGCCCATGACACCGGGGCGCTGGAAGAGGCAAGTGAGGAGATTATGAGAGCCATCACCGTGCTCTTGGAGGAACTCAGGGGCGAGAAAGCACCCGCAATCAGATTTGATACTCGAAGATCAGGCCTTCCTCGTACCGGCAATTTCTTGAAGAAGAAACGTTTTGGAAGAGTGAAATGAAAGTCTCAATTCTTGGTTCGGGCGCGTGGGGAACAACACTTGCTCAAGTCGCATCTGATGCTGGTCATGATCTCTTGATGTGGGGAAGAAACAGAGACGTTGTTGACGAGATCAATTCTTCGCATAAGAACTCAACATTCTTAGGTGATGTCACTCTACCGAGAACGATTCGAGCAACATCGGATATAGATGAGGCCTTTGTTGAAGCGGAGGTGCTCATCCTTGCGCTTCCCTCGCAGAGTCTTCGCGAGAATTTGGAGAAGTGGAAGTCGCGATATCCCACTGCTATCCCGTCGATTTCGACGCTCAAGGGTATTGAGGTGAGCACTCAGCTACGGATGTCTGAAGTTTTGGCTCAAGTGATTGGGTTGCACGAGGAGAAGATCGGATTTATCACTGGTCCAAACCTTGCTCGAGAATTGGTTCAGAGACAACCTGCGGGAGCGGTTGGTGCATCAATCAATCCCCAGCTTGCTGAATTGATCGTGAAGATTTTCAAAACACAGTATTTTCGTGTTTATACATCCGATGACATCGTTGGATGCGAACTTGCTGCTGCGCTGAAGAATGTGATTGCACTTGCGGTTGGCATTGTCGTCGGTATGGGGCTTGGCGAAAACACTCAGGCGATGATCATTACGAGGGGTCTTAATGAGGTGACACGCCTTGGCGTTGCCCTGGGTGCAGCGCCACTTACCTTTGCTGGACTTGCTGGGATGGGCGATCTCGTAGCCACATGCCAGTCCTCGCTCTCTCGCAATCGGTCATTTGGTGAAACTATCGGGCGCAGTGGGGATTCCCAGAGCGTGAGGGAGACTCTCGGTAAGACAGTTGAAGGCGTGGCCAGCGCTGGGGCAGTTGTTGAAATGGCTCATATGGTGGGGGTGGAGATACCGATTATTGAGGCAGTGGCTGAAGTTGTTGCAGGGAAGATGTCACCAATGAAGGCGATGGCAACATTAAGTGAGATCAATACTGGCGCAGAGATAGATCTCAGTGGGCCAGGTTGAGATGACTGCAAGGAAGAAAGTTGCAGTCATTTGTGGAGGCGAGAGCCCTGAGCACGAAATCTCCTGCCTTTCAGGCCTTGGTATTTTTGCCGCAATCGATAAAGACAAATATGAGGCGATCCTTCTCGGAATCTCTGATGAAGGCCGTCGATTCATCGAACTCAAAAGCAGAGCAGATTTTGGCAGCGACGAGAATGGGCTTCCGGTAATTCCGAAGAATGGAGTTTTTTCGGAGATTCCACCCGATGTTGATCTTCTCTTTCCTATTCTTCACGGAACTAATGGTGAGGATGGTGTCTTTCAACGTTTTGCAGCAGAGCAAGGATTTAATTACGTGGGATCAGGAATCTCTGCCTCTCAAATGGCAATGGACAAATCCATGGCAAAAGAAGCTTTTTCAGAGAACGGTCTCATCACCGCTCGTGGTGTGACCATCTCACGTCACGATAGAACGAAGAGAGAATGGCAAAATCTTCATTATCCACTCTTCGTTAAACCATCGAGAGGCGGGTCGAGTAGAGGCACCATCAAAGTCAAACGAGAAGAAGATATCGAGAGCGCACTTGATGAGGCATTTCGATATGACGAAAAGGTTTTAGTCGAAGAGGCGGTAGTCGGGCGTGAAATCGAATGTGGAATTCTGGTCCAAGGTGGAGAAGTCAAGAGTTCTGTCGTCGGTGAGATTCGAGTTCTAGGCGGGCGCGAGTTCTATGACTATGAGGCAAAGTACCTGGATAACGCGACCCAATATCTCGTTCCAGCACCTATCGATGAAACAGTAAGTGAAATGATTCGCGAGCAAGCAATTCGTGCCTTTAAGGCTCTCGGATGTGAAGGCTTCGCTCGAGTGGATTTCTTCCTCAAAGAATCGGGCGAAGTGGTGATCAATGAGATCAACACGCTCCCAGGCTTCACGCCGAAATCAGTCTTTCCGATGCTCTGGAAAGCCAGTGGTAAGAGTTATGAGGAAGTTGTCTCACTCTTGATCGAAGAGGCGTTGGCCTTTCCCAAGTCGAAATAGCGCGTTCCGGTCATTTCTTACAGCGTCAAGACCTTCAAGCCTTCAATAGTTGAAGGTCATGAATTTGCTACATGGATGTGACTGGACAGGTCAGAGTTCTCGTGATGCCGGAGACAGCTTGGACCTTCGAGAGAATTAGGCGACCGAATTCCTCCATTGAGGCAGCCTCTGCCCGCATGATGACGTCGTAGGGACCGGTGACTCCTTCAGCAATCGTCACGCCTGCGATGGCTGAGACGCTCTTTGCCACGCTGTTGGCCTTACCGACTTCGGTTTGAATCAAAATGTATGCCTGAATCGCCATGGCGAGAAGGTAGCGCAGAATGGGCTGGTACGAAAGAGCAAAGTACATTCGGCGGTAGCGGTCTCAGGGCTAATAGAGGCAGAAGTGGAGACGTAGTGATGAAGGAAGGAGAGGTAATTGCGCGTCTTCGTGAGATTTTCAAACCCGCCGTGCGACTTGCAGGTCAACTGAAGGTGGGAATTGGCGATGATGCCGCAGTCTTCTCGGCTCACGACTCTCTCATCGCCACCTCTACCGATATTGTCACCGAAAATGTCCACTTCAATCGAAGTTGGAGTGATGCAAAATCAATTGGTCGAAAAGTAGCAATCGCTAATATTGCCGATATCTTCGCTATGGGAATGAAACCGAATTTTCTCCTTGTCTCTGCGACGATTGCAAAGTCCGATACCGATTCGCTTTTTGAAATTGCTCGCGGGATTCAAGTTGAGGCAGAGCGAGTCGACGCACAAGTTATCGGAGGCGATCTCTCACTGGGTGATCGGCTGACGGTCTCCATCACTGCCTTCGGAGAGGGAGAGCGCTGCGTACTTCGAAGTGGTGCAGAGCCTGGCGATGATCTCTACCTGACTGCACTACCAGGGCGATCGCTTATGGGTCTGACTCAGTTGCATCAAGGGATAAGCGTCGATCAGGAGTGTATTAATTTCCATCTTGTTCCAGAACGCGACTGGGAATCCTTTGAAAGAGCGGGAAAGTTTGCAAAATCTATGATTGATATCAGCGATGGTGTCGCAAAAGATGCACGAGAAATAGCTCGGTCAAGCCGAGTTTGTATCGAGATTGATAGCCAACTCGTGATGAAGCACCCCGATTTCGTAGCCGTAGAGAAGCTGGCCTCAAAACTGGGATTAGATGTTCTGACAACGATTCTTGAGAGCGGGGAGGAACACACTCCGCTCTTTACTGCTTCGCCCAACGATCGAAGCGAGGTAGAGAACTTCGCCCACCGCATCGGAAGAGTGACTGAAGGAGCGATAGGAGAACTTCTACTCGACGGGGATTTGGTCGAAGTAAAAGGGTTCGATCACTTTAGTTAGCAGATGAAGATTTGACGCTCTCGACGAAAGTCTTGGTGTTGTTGAGTAGGTCGCCATCATGAAGTGCGCCACCAATCAAAAGAGTTATGTCCTGACCAAATTCTTGAACGATTTCAGGGACTCTCGCCACTGTCATTCCTCCTGCGAGAGCGGGTGAGATCGAGGAAATCGCTCCTAGCGATGAAGAACAGTGATGGACAACCGCTCCACATTCTTCCTTGCTAAAACTGAAGCGACCGCCATGATGCGGGAATATGGTGAAGTCAGCGCCAGCAAGGCGCAAGAGTGTCGCGAAAGTGAGGTGATGGCTCACTCCATGCGTTGGGTTCATCACTAGTGATCCAAGAAGAGCGGGATGACTCAAAATCGGAAGGCCTATCGAATCATCGTCTGCAATCGCACGCATTGTGTCGAGACCACAAATTCCAGGCAGGACCAACAATCCTCCTGCGCCATAGTCTTTTGCGAATCGCGCTGATTCAAACAACTCCTCGGTTGGACGATTGAGGCTCGGTGCATAGATCGCACTTCGATTGAAAGTGCGATTTGCCGTGGCGATTGCAGATGAAATTATCTCGACACGCTCTCGCCAGAGCGCCCACGGTTGATTTGCGAAGTTGTGGTCATCTTTGATGATGTCGATTCCACCCTCGACGAGAGTGGAGGCCATCGTGGCAAGTTCGCTAGGAGAAAGACCCATTGGCTTGAGTGCGGTCATCACAAAAGGTCGATCCTTGACGCCGAGCTTTCTTCGAAGTCCTGCTACGCCAAAACGAGGTCCCTTGAGCGAGGTAAGGAACGAATCAGGCAGTTTGATTGCCGTTATTAGCACTTTGGGAAAGAGGGAGATATTTCCCCAGAGGAGATTAAGAAGTTGTGGAAGCTCTTCACCGACAACGCGTTCATCGTAAGAGATAGTTACCGATTTTCGCTTCTCAGAGATGTCATCAACTCTTAACACTTTTCCGACTACCTCATCTTGAATCCACTGTGGGGCTAGTCGCAGTGGGAACTCGATGGTCTGCTCTGTGCGGATGGCATCAATGAGCTGGCCGCTAGATTCAGAATCAATCTCATACGTGATCTCAAACGGCATGGCGCATGATAACCGAGTGCGAAAAATGAGATATTTCTGTAGGGTGCAAGGTGTAGCGAAGTTGCAATTTGCAGTTTGATCAGTGTGATCAGGTCGAGCAAGTCGAGCGGAACAAGGAGAAGTAGTGGTCTGGAGCCAACCGTCAGTCGCCGAGATTGATGCAATAGTCCTTAACTCAAAGAGACTAGCCATCGTTGGCGCTTCAAATGATCCTAGCCGCGCATCACATCAAGTAACGCAATACCTTATCAATCAGAATTGTTTTGAGATTCATCCTATAAATCCAAAAGAAGAGACGATCCTAGGCTTGAAATGCTTCTCCTCTTTGCAGGAGCTCTCGGGCAAAGTTGACGTTGTTATCGTTTTTCGAAGAAGTGACGCCATCCCCGAATTACTTACCGAAGTTCTCGCTCTCAATCCTCAAGTTCTCTGGCTCCAGCTAGGAATTCGTCACGATGAATCTGCACAACTGGCTAACGATTCTGGGATTTCGGTAGTACAAGATCGCTGTTTCAAGATTGAACATGCGAGAGCCAAACGAGGTAGCGAAAAGAGCTTTCGGCCAATCAATCTCGCCCAGTCCGAGCCGTTTCGCTGGCATGGAGTCGATGAATTTGTCTACAAGGCCGAGGATGGGATGGCCACTTTTAAAGACGTGACCCGAAGAAAACTCTTCATCGAGTCGGCCGAGAGTGGAATCGAGCTAAGGTACTTTGAGATTGGACCCGGTGGTCACACAACATTGGAAAAACACGACCATATGCATCTCGTTATTCCGATTCGCGGCAGAGGGAGTTGCTTGGTTGAGAATCGTCTCTTCGAACTTTCGATAAACGACATGATTCATGTGCCGTCATGGGCGTGGCATCAGTTTCGGGCCGCAGAGGACGAGTCGCTTGGTTTTCTCTGTCTGGTGAAGGTGGATCGCGATAGACCAACTCTTCCAAGTGAAGAAGATTTAGAGAGATTGAGACAGGACCCTCAGGTAGCTGAATTCATCCGGCACAGGTAAAACTGGTTTTCACCTGCGTGGAAGTGATGCTCGTTAGCGAGAGACCTTGCCAGCCTTAAGGCATGAGGTACAGACGTTTTGTCGCTTTGTGTAACCACGAACCAAGGTACGGATGCTCTGGATATTTGGATTCCATCGACGGCGGGTACGACGCTTGGAGTGAGATACGTTGTTTCCAAAGCTGGGGCCCTTGCCACAGATATCGCATACTGACGCCACGATTACTCCTTGAAGATGTGATTCCAACATTTGTCTTGGAACAGGTCTAAGGGGGAGAGGGTAGTCGTTAGGGGGCGGTTCGGGGAAATCGAAGCGAGATGCCCCTAGAGTGAGCGTGATATGCAGCAGAGAGCACTTCTTAATACGCGTCTGGACCGATTAATAGGCCCAAAGAGCGCTCGCGCATTCGACACAGCCTTTGGCTATGAAACAGCGGCCGATTTGCTCCAACACTTTCCGCGTCGGTACGTGCGACGAGGTGAGCTCACTGCCATTGATGAAATCCCTGATGGAAGCGAGGCAACGATTCTTGCTCAAGTGCTCTCTGCCAAGAGTCGAAGGATTGCAGGTCGCAAGGGTGGACTACTTGAAGTAATTGTCACCGATGGCAATGCCAAACTCGCGCTCACCTTCTTCAATCAAGTCTGGCGCGAGAAAGAACTTCGTCCAGGTAAGCAAGGACTTTTTGCAGGGAAGATAACGCTCTTCAATGGCAAGCGTCAGCTGACGCACCCGGAATATCAATTGATTCCCGATGGCGATGACGTCGACGGCGCAATTGATGACTTCGCAGGTAAGTTGATTCCCATCTATCCCGCTACGTCGAAACTACCGTCGTGGAAGATCGAACAGGCAATGGCGGTGATCCTTGATTCACTTGAAGCTGTCATGGCTGAGAAAAGCGTTCATGAGTTAAACCAGAAGGATGATCTGCTCAGTGATCAGTTTCGAGAAAGACTCCGTTTTCCCACACGAATGAGAGCTTTGGTCTCGGTTCATCGACCTAAGACCATCGATGAGGCAGCCTCTGCAAAGGAACGGTTAACTTTTGATGAAGCGCTTGTCCTCCAACTCATCTTGATGAGACGCAGAAATTCCGTCAGGCGATTGCGTGCAAAACGATGTTCTTTTGGCGACGATGGAATATTGTCGAGATTTGATCAAGCTCTCCCGTACAAATTGACGGCGGGACAACGGAAAGTCTCTGCAGAAATTGCATCCGACTTAGGCAGTGAGACACCCATGTATCGACTTCTGCAAGGTGAAGTTGGTTCGGGCAAGACTGTTGTCGCTCTCCGCGCGATGCTTGCAATTGTCGATAGTGGCGGACAGGCTGCTCTACTCGCCCCTACAGAGGTCCTTGCACAGCAGCATTACCAAAGTCTTCTTCGCACTTTAGGTTCCTTGGCCGAGGCAGGGCGACTTGATTCTCACGAGGGAGCAATCTCGGTTGCATTACTTACAGGTTCACTTCCGACAGCAGAGAAGGCGCAGATTCGCGAACGTCTGAGTCGAGGTGAGATTGACCTTGTTATCGGCACCCATGCACTCATCGCTGAACAAGTCGGATTTAGAGATCTTGCCATGGTCGTCATCGATGAACAGCATCGCTTTGGCGTAGAACAGCGAGACGCGCTGCGGTCTCGAAGTGATGTCACTCCTCACGTTCTCGTCATGACAGCGACTCCGATTCCACGAACCGTTGCCATGACTGTATTTGGCGATCTCGACATCTCCGTACTTGATCAATTACCAGAAGGAAGGTCTGCAATTTCGACTCACCTCATTCCCGTTCTAGCAAAACCACATTTTCTGGAACGTGCATGGCAGAGAATTCTCGAAGAGGTATCGAAGGGTAGACAAGGGTATGTCGTTGCGCCGCGAATCGATCAAAAAGATTCTCTTCACGATGTGACTTTTGGCCTTACTTCTGATGTTGCCGAACGGGCTGCGAAATTGGTCGAGGAAGAAGGTGAAGCGGAGATCGATCGACAGATGGCATCAGTCGAGGAGTTTTATCACCTTTTGAAGGATGGACCGTTAAAGTCAATCAGGATCGCGCCGCTTCACGGCAGGATGTCGGCGGATGCAAAGACAAAGACGATGCAAGATTTTCAAAATGGCGAAATTGATCTCCTGGTAAGTACGACAGTGATTGAGGTGGGGGTTGATGTTCCCAATGCGACGGTGATGGTCATTTTGGATGCAGATCGCTTCGGTGTTTCACAGCTTCATCAGTTGCGTGGTCGCATCGGGCGCGGAGCGCATCCGGGCCTCTGCCTCTTAGTCACCCGCGCTGAAGAGAATTCGCCAGCAATCCAGAGACTCAGTGCAGTTGCGAGCACTCTCGATGGATTTGAATTGGCGCGATTAGATCTTGAGCAGCGACGAGAAGGAGATGTCCTTGGCGCATCTCAATCTGGCACGCGATCTCATCTTCGCTTACTGAGAGTTCTGGAGGACGAAGAAGTGATCATGAAAGCACGAGAGGTCGCCCATGAAATTCTTGAAAGTGATCCTGAGCTGACACTTTCGCCATACTTGGCTGAGGTCGTTCGAGCGATGGAAGCTGAGAGTGAAGCTGCTTTCGTCGAGAAAGGATGAGATGAGCAGTGAGAATTATTGCTGGCTCGGCGAAGGGGAGAACCCTTCTCTCACCACTTGGTGATAGCGCACGCCCAACCTCGGATCGTGCCCGAGAAGCGATTTTTTCTTCCTTGGAATCGGAATTTGGCGATGTTGATGGAATTTCATTTCTCGATCTCTTTGCGGGTTCAGGTGCTGTAGCAGCAGAAGCGCTAAGTAGGGGCGCGGTACGAGTGGTTGCAGTCGAAGGTGACCGAGACAATGCTGAGGTTGCACGAAGCAATCTCGAGATGGTCAGAAAGAGCACAGACACCAATGAGAGTGAAGTGCATGCACTCACCGTCGAGCGATATCTATCGGGAATCCATGCACTTAAGCCATTTGATGTTATTTTCCTTGATCCACCATACGAACATTCAAATTCGTCCATCACAGAAATTCTTGAGACCATCATCAAGAAGAATTTGTTGCATGAGAAATCGCTGGTTGTTATCGAGCGTGAGAGTAAGAGTGGTTTCACATGGCCACCGGCTATGCGCGAGGTCAAAGTGCGTAGATACGGACATGCGAGCATGCATTACGGGGAACTCAACTAGGCGCAGGAGAGAAACTCACCTCTCAGAATGAGAATTTCGGGGCTAAACTCCCTCGGTGGCCATTCGCAGAGCCGTAGCCCCCGGATCATTCGACCCGATAACCCTCGGTCATCTTGATGTCATCGAACGCGCGAGCGGAATCTTCGATGAGGTTGTTATCGCCGTCTTGATCAACTCATCAAAGAGTGGGCTCTTCTCCATAGAGGAGCGAATCGCAATGATTGAGGAGTCAGTTGCTCCGCTTGGAAATGTCAGAGTTGATTCTTGGAGTGGGCTTCTTGTTGATTATTGCAAAGAGCGCGAGATATCGGTCATCATCAAAGGGCTTCGGGCTGTGAGCGATTTTGATTACGAATTACAGATGAGTCAGATGAATCTCAAATTAAAGGGAGTAGAGACTTTTTTTATGGCGACTAAGCCCGACTATTCATTCCTCTCATCATCCTTGGTCAAAGAGATTGCAAAGTATGGGGGCGATGTAAGTTCATGGGTGCCAAGCAATGTCCTGGGTGCATTGAAAAGCCGTTACGGAGCACTAGGAAAATGAACCTCACAAGTTTAATCATCCTCATAAGTTTCATTTCAGTATCGAATTAAATTAGCGCTAGGAGAGGAAAGAGCGATGGATTCTTTGGAGAAGTTAGAGAGTGCTCTCACCATGGTCCAAGAAGCTCGATCTGTCCCACTCTCGGGTTCCTGCGTCGTCCATCGGGGTGAGTTGACTGAGTTACTTAACGAGATCAAAGCTGCGCTGCCAAATGACCTCTACGCTGCTCAAGAATTAATTGCAGCAAGAGATCGAATTGTTGAGGAAGGTCGAACTTCTGCCGAGCGATTGATTGCTCACGCTCGTGAAGAAGTTGCGAGAATGGTCGAGCAGACGGCGATCGTGGCAAGCGCGCGAGAAGAATCGACAAGGATCCTCGATGAGACCAGGGCGCAGGCAGAGAACGAACGTGCAGAAGTCGATCACTACATAGATTCACGACTTGCGACGCTTGAAGTAATCCTCAATAAGACTTTGGAAGCGATTAATCGTGGCCGGGAGAGACTTGCTGGTTCAACCGATAAGGATGTTCTCTCCGAGCTTGCCGATTGATTAACTATGAGTTTCCTGCTTGATATACATGAACTTCCGCGTCGGGCTGGGGAGTATCGAGAGTACAGACTCGATTTGCTGCTCGAGTCACCGCTGGGTCTTGACCTGATTTCAATCGATAGAGGCGAGCGGATCCTTGTTGAAATCTCAGCCACCTCTGTCGATGAAGGAGTTTTGATCAGAGCAAATCTTCGAGGAATGGCGAAGGGTGAATGTGCCCGTTGTCTCGAACCAGTTTCTATTGATGTGAATCAAGATTTTGATGAGCTCTTCGAATATCCAAGTAAGGCAAGCGCCCTCTCGAAGGATGAAATCGAAACGGATGAGATTCTTCGCGTAGAAGATGATCATGTAGATCTTGCGACACCGATACGAGACGCCATTCTTCTGGCACTTCCAGTCAATCCGCTCTGTGCGCCAGATTGCCCTGGTCTCTGTTCGCACTGTGGCGTTGCACTTCGCGATGTAGAGCAAGGGCATGCTCACGATCAACCAGATCAACGCTGGTCAGCGCTCTCCGCCCTTGCCGAGAAATTGAAAGAAGGGGAGCCAAGGGATGGGCGTTAGCGCTGCCTGAGGCGCGAATCCTGCCGTTTTTACATTCCCCTGATTGGGTGGAATACTCCCGCCCGTGCCAGTACCCAAGCGAAAACTCTCACGTTCCCGGACTCGGGCCCGCCGTTCACAGTGGAAGGCGACCCCTGCCGCAACATCTAATTGCTCCCAGTGCCAACAGCCAAAGTTGCAACACACGGCTTGCCCAACTTGCGGCACATATAACAAGCGCCAAGTTCTAGAGGTTTAACCCTGTCGGTGGTGCTAACCGAAAAGTTAGGAATTTCGGTAAGTCCTGAACTACTTGAACTTGCACTTACTCATCGCTCCTACGCATATGAGTTTGGCGGGCTTCCCACAAACGAAAGACTCGAATTTCTTGGCGATAGCGTCCTCGGCCTTGTTGTAACCGAAGCTCTTTATGAGAGATTTCCAGATCTTGATGAATCAAGACTTTCGCCTCTTCGCTCTGGTGTGGTGAATATGAGAGCACTTGCAATTATTGGTCGCGAACTTGGCCTTGGAACTGCGCTACGTATCGGTAAAGGCGAAGAGGTAACAGGCGGAAGAGATAAGAACTCAATTCTTGCTGATGCATTCGAAGCGCTAGTCGGCGCAATTTATCTTGATCACGGATTTACCAAAACAAAGGAAGTTTTGCTCCGCTTGATGTCTAGCGCGATCGAAGAGGCTGCTTCTCGAGGAGCCGGGCTTGACGGCAAGACCGCTCTGCAAGAGATTGTTGCTGCAAGTGGTTGGCCGTCACCAGAGTATCGAGTAAGTGAATCAGGCCCTGATCACGATAAGGATTTCATTGCAATTGCAATCGTAAACGGTGTCGCATACCAAGAAGGCCATGGAAAAAGTAAGCGCGAAGCAGAGCAGGTAGCTGCCCGACTTGCATATGAGGAGAAGATAAAAGAAATTGAAATCTTTCATCCTCGAGCGGTGCGCGCCGGATGCGATATCTCTCTTAAGGAAATTCGCGGCGCTCGAATCCTGCGCGTAGATAGAAGGGGAAAATTTCTCTGGTTTGTATTGGATCGCGAAATATCTCTTGTGGGGCATCTTGGTATGAGTGGTCAAATACTTGCTGCCCCCCGAAAAAGCGAACGCCAGCGCCACTTACGTGCGCGCATCGACGTGGGCGATAAAACGCGCGAGTTTCGTTTTATTGATCAGCGCACATTTGGTTGGCTCTCGGTAGAAAAAATAGTTTCAGGTGCGCACGGACTTCTTCCCGAATGTTGCGCCCATATTGCACCTGATGTTTTTTCCGATGACTTTGATGAGAAAGCTGTGATTGCCGAGCTGCGAAAGCGAAAAATCGAGATTAAGAAAGCACTTCTCAATCAGGAGATATTAAGTGGGATTGGAAATATCTACGCAGATGAAGCGCTCTGGTACGCAAAAATCCACCCAGAGAGAAAGTCAAGTTCATTAAGTGAGGTCGAACTAAAAGAGTTATTAAAAGCCGTTCGACGAGTGATGCGCAGAGCTTTGAAAAAGGGGGGCACCTCTTTTGATGATCTATATATAAACGTAAATGGTGAGAGTGGATACTTTGAGGTATCGCTACG
>RGOY01000190.1 GCA_010028225.1 Actinomycetota bacterium | reverse complement strand
GTTTTATGCGCCCTTCCAGTTTGAATAGATGGCGACACTCTTGAGGCCCAACTTTCGGGCGTCATTGCCGACATATTCATCCCAACGCGCACCAAGTTCGTTATGAGAAGTCTCGTAACGAAGCCATGTGTCGACGTAGTGCTTCAAGTCGTATTCACCAAGTGGCATGAAGTAGCTGTTCTCATCAACGAAGACGGGATTACCCTTCATTACCTTGACCGATGGATTCGCCTTAATGGCTGCAGCGACCGAGAATTCTCCGACGATCATGGCATCCGAGCGACCTGCTGCAACATCTGCTAGCGCTTCTTGATTTGTGAGGCGCTTGAGTGTCGCACGCGGGTAAAGAATCTTCGCAGCTGCTTCTTGAGACGAGCCAACGACAACAGCAATTGTGACGCTTGAGCTATTGAGCTGTGCCAATGAGCGAAGCGAACTTCCTGGACGTAGGAGAACCACGTTCGATTCAACGAAAGATGGAGCTCCTGCGAAAAGGACTCTTTGAGCACGTTCAGGACGAATCGTTGCTGAGATACCTGACATATCGAAACGTCCCGCTGCCTGCTGTGCAAAGAGGTTCGCGAATGGAACTTCTACCCATTCAGGAGTTGCCCCTAGCGATGCAGCAAGCCTTACAGAGAGGTCGATGATGTAACCAGTCGGGGTTCCATCTGACTTCTTGTATTGAAGTGGGGGAAATCCAAGATCGACACCGAAACGAATCTTCTTCGATGAGATGATCTTGGCAAGCAGAGAGTCATCGGTTGCTTTCGCAACTGGTGGCTCTGCAGTGACTGCGCCTGCTGATGATGGAGTTAGGGCTCCGACAGCACCGGCACCAAGGGCTAATGCTGCACCCTTGATGAAGCTGCGGCGTCCCGCTTTCTCATCAACAACGGAATCAGTCATATTTTCTTTCTGATCCATGTTTCCTTCTTTCCTCCTAGGATTCAAAGTGAACCCGGTGCTCACTTTGATTTCTTCTTCTCCCTCTTGATTACCCTCCAACCTCTGAGACAGCTTTAACTGAATCAGAGGAAGCTTCTTTTCCGACTCGCGAAAATCGTGCCAGTCGCTGTTCAAGTTTCGAAATACCTTTTGAAACAATTATCACCGCAACGAGATAGAGAAGCCCTGCAACCGTGTAGAACTCGAAAGGCCTGTAGTACATATTTGCTTGCTCTTGAGCAATCTTCATCAACTCTGGTACCCCGATGATGCTTAAAATCGCGGAGTCTTTTATCGCATCGACGAATTGGTTGCCGGTCGGCGGCACCACAATTCGACCAGCCTGAGGCAACACAATTAGCCTGCTTACTTGCCCAGGTTTCAAACCGAGTGCTTCACCAGCTTCACGTTGACCCTTGTCCACGGCGAGAATTCCGGAGCGGAAGGTTTCAGATAAGTAGCCACTGTTTAAGAGCGCTAGCGCAATGATGCCGGACGGAATCCTAGGAATATCAATTCCTACGGCATAGACAAGTCCAAAATAGATCCAGAGCACAAGAACATAAAGCGGAACACCTCTGAAGAGTTGAGTATAAGTAAAAGCGATGGCGCGAAGAACTCGATTATCCACGAGTCCTCCCCTTGTTGAGCCTTACCTCGAGGAGAAATGCAAGACCTGCGATGGAGATCGTCAGCGCGATGAAGGCAATCCCCACGGCCGAATACATCTCAAAAGGTGTGAAGGAGTTAAGGGATATGTATTGAGCGACGTAAATCATGTCAGCGACGCCGATTACCGAGACAATTGTCGCGCCCTTGAGTAATCCCACATAGACATTGACGGCCTGAGGGATGATTATGCGAATGGCCTGCGGCAAGACGATGAGATTGAAAGCTTTAGCTTGGGTCAATCCGATAGCTAAAGCTGCTTCTCGCTGACCAAGGTCAACTGCATTGATACCACCTCGGAAGACCTCGGCCATATATGCGCCACCGGTTATCCCTAATGCAATTGCTCCCGCCTGAAATGCAGTTAGATTTATGGAGAACTTGAGCGAAAGGCCGTAGTAAACCCAGAACAGCAATACAAACAACGGTATTGACCTAGAAAAGTCGATGACGACTACTGAAAACTTTCTGATGTATCCATATTGACTCAGGCGTCCTATCGCGCAGAGAAGT
>RGOY01000189.1 GCA_010028225.1 Actinomycetota bacterium | reverse complement strand
TCGAATCTTCACGGTGCGAGGAGAGGCCTGACTAGTGACTGATCTGATTCAGTACCTCTTCAATGGCCTCGTTGCTGGCGCGATCTTTGCGATTGCCGCTGTGGGAATTTCACTTCTCTATAGCGTGCTTCGCTTGGTCAACTTCGCAGCCGGTGACTTTCTCACTCTCGGCGCCTTCATCACCTATTTTCTCAGTGTAACGCTAGAACTTAATTTCATCCTCTCCATCATCATCTCGATGCTCGCCGGAATGGCAATCTGCTGGTTCTTGGAGTTGGTGCTCTGGCGAAATCTTCGCCGAAATAAGGCAGGAACACTTGCACTCTTCCTCGTTGCAACGGGTGTTGCGCTGATGCTCCGTCCGATCATCCAATATATCTTCGGCACAGAGACCCGCAGGTTCAATGTCGATATCTTGAAAACCTATGATTTCTTTGGCGCACGTATCCCGCAGACTCAACTCGTAGTACTTGTCTGTGCAACGATTTCCATTCTCCTTATCGCGCTCTTCATGGCCAAGGCTCGTATCGGTAAAGATATGCGCGCCTACGCAAACAATCCCTCACTCGCGGCCGTCTCTGGAATCAACGTTGACCGAGTTGTGATGGCAACATGGTTAATCTCTGGTGCACTTGGATCTCTTGCTGGTGTATTCCAGGGATTAGTGCAGGGCCAGTTCAATAATGCAATGGGTGAGACTCTCCTCCTCTCATTCTTTGCCGCTGTCGTTCTCGGCACTATCGGCGATGCTTATGGGGCGCTCGTCGGCGGACTCTTACTTGGACTCTTCATGGAACTCTCTCAACTCGACATCTTCTTTGGTGGCGTGCCAAGTAATTACAAGCCAGTTGTCGCTTTCGCTGCTCTTGTTCTCGTATTGCTCTTCAAGCCCGAAGGTCTCTTCGGCTACAGGTCGAGGAAGGTGTAATAGTGGAAGCCTTCATTCAACCCGGGTTCTGGATTTTCGTTCTCGCGATGGCTGGCATCTATGGTGTCTTCTCATTGGGATTACAGATTCAGTATGGCGTCGCTGGGGTAATGAACTTCGGCCATGTTGGGATGATGGCGATAACCGGCTATGCGATCGCGATCTTGGTTATTCGCTTTCAATGGAGTTTTTGGTGGGCGGCCTTGGTCGGTGTAGCTCTTGCTGCTCTTGGCGGCGCACTTCTTGGTTTATCTACGCTTCGACTCAGTGGCGATTACTTCGCAATCGCAAGTATCGCTTTCGCTGAGATCACTCGTTATTGGATCTTAAACTCCGATGGCATCACTGGTGGCGCACAGGGAACGCTCGCGATCCCAAATCCACGTGGCTTTGGCGGATATACCGATCAACCCGATGTGATTCTCTACTGGATCATGGATCGACTCACTCCCTATCTTGGCGATAACGCCTCGCGTGATTTGGCAGTGCTCCTCGTTGTCTGGCCGTTCTTCTTCCTCTTCTTATGGATCTCGGCACGACTTCAGAAGACTTCTTGGGCTCGAGTTCTTCGCGCAACACGTGAAGATGATGATGTACCGCGCTCACTCGGTAAGAATGTCTTCCGGTTCAGATTGCAAGCGCTCGTCATCGGCTCAGTCTTCGGCGGAATTGCTGGAGCGTTCTGGTCAGTTCAGTTTATGTTGCTCGCCCCTGAAGATTTCCTCCGCATTGTCACCTTCTATGGCTGGATGATTCTCATTCTTGCTGGCGCAACGCGGGTCAAGGGATTAGCGATTGCAGCGATCTTCTTTGGCTTCCTCTATGGCGCAACAAGATTCGTCGAGTTCTGGCCGATCTCACTTCTCTCTGCGCCAGAGCGCTCATATCTTCGAATCTTCTTGATCGGAGTAGTACTCATCGCGTTGATGGTGAAGCGACCCCAAGGTTTGTTTGGTAAACGTCAAGAGATGGTTCTGGAGTAGCGATGGCCATCCTCGAAGTTCGCGATATCTCTGTCAGTTTCGGCGGCATCAAACCGGTACGTGGCGTCACGTTCTCTGTCAATGATGGAAGTTTTACTTCGATCATCGGACCAAATGGAGCTGGAAAGACCTCACTCTTCAATCTGATTTCAGGAGTCAACAAGATCGATAGCGGCGAGATTTTCTTTCAAGGTCGAGCGATTCATGGACTTCATGCACATGAAAT
>RGOY01000188.1 GCA_010028225.1 Actinomycetota bacterium | reverse complement strand
CACGGCGAGCACCAAGTACAACATCGGCACCAGCTTCGGCTAAGGCTTTAGCAAATGCAACTCCAAGACCTGAGGAAGCTCCAGTAACAACAGCAACCTTGCCATCAAGGCGAAAGCGATCAAGAACACCCATATTTGCCTCTCCTCAATCTCGCCAACTGTGCGTACGGTACTGCCATGGATTTCGCCCTCAGCCCCAAGGCAACTGAATACAGCGCAAAATTGCAAAGTTTCATGGATAACGAGGTCTTTCCAGCAGAACCGATCTATCACCAGCAACGAGCGGCCTTTGCAAAGGCAGGCACGCCCCACAAATTCCCACCAGTCGTCGAAGAGTTGAAGAAAAAAGCAAAATCTCTTGGACTATGGAATCTCTTCTTGCCTCATCTTGAACATGGTTTGACGGTAACTGATTACGCGACTCTCGCCGAGATAACGGGATGGTCTCCTGACATCGCTCCAGAAGCGCTGAATTGCTCTGCGCCAGATACCGGAAATATGGAATTGCTCGGTATGTTCGCGACCGATTCACAACGAAAGCAATGGCTTGAGCCACTTCTTGCCGGAGAGATTAGATCTGGCTTTGCCATGACTGAACCTGATGTTGCATCAAGTGATGCGCGAAATATTCGCACTTCAATCAAACGCGAAGGCGATCACTACATCATCAATGGTACGAAATGGTGGACCACCGGTGCTATGGATGAGCGGTGCAAGATCTTGATAGTTATGGGCAAGACCAACCCAGATGCCGATGATCACCATCAACAATCGATGATTCTTGTTCCTATGCAAACACCAGGAGTCGAAGTAGTGCGCAATCTTGAGGTGTTCGGCTATGTCGATCAACATGGACATGCTGAAGTTAGATTTACTGATGTAAAAGTTCCTACCACAAACCTTCTTGGCAAAGAGGGAGAAGGATTTGCATTAGCACAGGCGCGACTCGGACCAGGAAGAATTCATCATTGCATGCGAGCAATCGGTATGGCAGAACGCGCACTTCATCTCATGATTCAAAGGAGCATCGGTCGAACGACATTCGGAAAAGAGCTCGCGAGACAAGGTGTAATCCAAGAATGGATAGCCGAAGCCAGGATAAATATCGAACAAGCTCGCCTTCTCGTCCTAAAAACGGCTTGGATCATCGATAAAGATGGCGCAAAGGCTGCACGTAAGGAAATCGCCGCAATCAAAGTGATTGTGCCAAGAATGGCTCAGGAAATTATCGATAGGGCGATTCAAGTCTTCGGTGGAGCAGGAATCAGTCAAGACTCGCCGCTGGCGTCGATGTTTGCCGGAGTGCGTGCACTTCGAATCGTTGATGGACCTGATGAGGTTCATCTTCGAGATCTAGCAAGGTTAGAGCTCAAACCTTATCTCCAATGAGTGATCTCACTGCCGTAAGAGAAGAGGACTCTTTCGATATTGAGAAAGTCCATCAGTGGATTGCCCCAAAAATCGAGGAGAGTGAACTTCCTCAAGTTCTTCAATTTAGAAGTGGCGCATCAAATCTCACTTACCTGTTGCGATATCCAGGTCGCGAAATAGTTCTTCGAAGACCCCCAATCGGCACAAAGGCCATCTCGGCTCACGATATGAAGCGTGAGTTCTTGATCCAATCCCGTCTAAAACCTGTTTATTCGCTCGTGCCAACCATGATCGCTCTCTGTGAAGATCATTCAATATTGGGTTCTGATTTCTATCTCATGGATCGAGTTCCAGGTGAGATCTTTAGACGAGATGTCCCGACCTCATTGACTCTCAGTTCTGACAGAGCTCAACAAGGGTCCTGGTTATGTCGCTAGGCAGGTAGAGGGTTGGTCCAAGCGATATCGAAATGCCTTGACTGATGATGTTTTGGATGGCGAAGAAGTAATGAAATGGCTCGATGCAAATCAACCCGATGATGTAGAACTCTGCGTGATCCATGGTGATTGGCGCATCGACAACATGGTCTTCAACCTTGAAGAGAAGAAGGTCGCCGGTGTTCTCGATTGGGAACTTGCGACCGTAGGAGATCCGTTGATGGACCTTGGTTCAGCTCTTGCTTATTGGGTAGATCGCGATGACGATGCCGAATTCGCGGCCCTTCGAAGGCAGCCAAGCCATCTACCTGGGATGCCGACACGGAACGATTTCATCGCTCGATACCTCGCG
>RGOY01000187.1 GCA_010028225.1 Actinomycetota bacterium | reverse complement strand
GGCTGGACTGTGTTCAAGAGAGAGATCTTCGATATTGATTGACCGACTATTGCAGATTTCGAAAACTTTAGCGAGTGCGCCTGGTTGATCTGGAATGATTACTTGGCATTGCGCATAGTCGCGTGCAACAGCTCCATGTTTTCCTGAAACGAGAGCTCGTCCAGATCTTCCCTTGTCAAAGAAAAGCTTGATCGTTTCACTGTCATCTTCATTGATTGCTTTGCAGAACTTTTCAAGATCCTTGATCAGAGAGTTCAATGCTTTCGTAACCTGGTTGCTGTTTGCGCCGAGAATTTCAAGCCAAAGATCGGTATCCGAATCTGCTAAGCGGGTTAAGTCTCTTAGCCCCTGCCCTGCTAAAGAAGCTGCTGAACCCAAAGTGCCAACTTTGCCGGCTACTGCAGTACTAAGAATTTGAGGAAGATGCGAGATGGATGCTAAGAGTTCATCGTGCTCCTGCGATGTCATTCGATAGACGGTGGAACCCAGGCCTCTGATAAAACTCTCCACTTCTCCAATCACTTGCTCGCTGCTTTCGCGAAACGGGCAGATTAACCAGGCACGATTGAGAAATAGATCCGCGCGTGCGGCTGAGGGACCATTCACCTCTCGGCCGGACAACGGATGTGAAAGAACTACTCGGCTCAAATCAACCGATAAAGCTCTAAGTTCAAGTTCAACGTTAGCTTTTGTACTAGAGGTTTCTACAACTATGGCGCTTGGATGCAGATTAAGTTGACTCTCAATCACACGCGCGGTTGCATTTGGAGGCACAGAAACAATAACGATGTCAGGTGTCTGATCAGGCGAAGACCAACGACCCATCAGGGCCCGACTAAGCCCTTCGGCATCAGGATTTGTGTCTGACATCGAAACCGACGACCCAGATTCAATGACCTTCAATCCAATCGAAGTTCCGATCAAGCCTGCCCCGACGATGTGTACATGGGATTTCGTAACCACTACTGAGCCAAGTCTTTCCGAAGTGTCCGGGTCGCCCCCAAATAGACGTGTTGAACCTCGGACCTCGCGAGTGACGTCTCCACGTGCATAAGGACTCGCACTACTCGGGCCATACCATGGCTGACAGCGATTTCTTGAGCGCAGATGAGCGGAACATCGCCCAGAGGCAGTGAGCGGGCAGCCGCAGCTGGGAAATCGGAGATCAAATCGGGGGTCGCTGTAAAGAGAACCGAAATGAGACATTCGAAGGAGAGTCCATTGAGCTTGAGCATTTCCTCGATGAGGACGGGCACTTCGCGGGCTAGAGAATCTGCAGAATCGTCCGAGATTTGCACCGCGCCACGAATTCCACGAACTGCCATTGGACGATTCTACTTTGAATCCGGGTTCGAAGGTGGTTAGAGCAATCTCGTTCTAACGTTAGATTGTTTAATAGGTATAACTAGATATCGATATTAGGAAGGCTCATGACCTCCGAACTCAAAGCAAACTTCAAATCAGCAAAAAACCATAAATCGATTTTCTCGGTCCGTATCATGCTTCAAAAAGTCGGCAAACCGATATTTCAGGTCAAAGAGAAAACCTGTTTATCGGGTTATTTGTTTATCGATTTAGTGATTCTTGTAGTTACACATATACCTATAAATGGTTTTATTGAGAAGTCTTTTCATGTTTTTTCAAGTAACGCCACTCCCCTTCCCTTAAGGGGCCCAATTCAATTTTGCCAACTCGAGTTCTTAGTAGTCGAGTTACGTTAAATCCAAGTTCAGCCATAGCTCGGCGTATAACCCTGTTTCTGCCATCCGAGATCACGAGAAGGACCCTATTTGGACCCGTCTTCACCACGTGGAGCGGTTTGAAGGGGCCGTCATCCAGGCTTAGTCCGCCACGCAGGGTGCTGACAAACTCCTTCGTGATATCGGTATCAAGGGAGACTAAGTACTCCTTCTCCACTTGGTACTTTGGGTGAATCAAATTTTGTGCAAAGTCACCATCGTTTGTCAGGACTAAGAGGCCTTCACTTTCGCGATCGAGCCGGCCAACATGGAAGAGACCTTTATGAGGCATCGAATCGATGAACTGAACCAGTGATTTTTCCCCCGTCATACTAGACAAAACGCCTCGTGGTTTATAGAACGCTATCCAGGCTTTAGACATATCTGACACTATTGACTGATCATCAATCTCAACTTGATCTTTTATCGGGTCAATCAATATACCCTTCTC
>RGOY01000186.1 GCA_010028225.1 Actinomycetota bacterium | reverse complement strand
GGTCGCTAACTCTTCTTTCGCGACGAAGTTGCCACGAGGGCTCTGACTCGCTCTAACTCTGCAGGAGTCGGCGCAGCGCTCTCCTTCAAGTCCTTTGCGACTTTCAGATCCCAACCAGTATTAGCAAGAACTTGTTCGACGCTCACGCCAGGATGAAGTGAAGTCAGTACAAGCTCTTTACTGGAAACATCCGGTTCTAGAATCCCTAGATCTGTAATCACGTACTTCGGACCATTGCCAATCAAGTTGTTTTTCTCGCGCGAGCCAGGACCATCGCCAAAGCCGAGCGAGGTGATGAAGTCGATTTTTGGCACGAAGGTACGTGTCGTCTGCTTAATAATGATGATGACATCCTTGCATGCTCCAGCAATCTCGGTCGCTCCCCCAGCGCCGGGCAGTCTCACCTTCGGACTTTCGTAACTCTCACCAATAAAAGTTGTGTTGATATTGGCAAAGCGATCAATCTGAGCTGCGCCAAGGAATCCCATATCGATCCGACCCGGTTGTAACCAGTAGTTGAAAATCTCCGGCATACCTACGACCGAGAGCGCATGATTTGCAAGCTCGCCATCACCTATCGAAAGTGGCAACTTCTGTGGGTTTGTGTTGACTGTGCCGGACTCGTAAATCAAGAAGAGGTTTGGAGCATGGGTGGCTTTTGCCAAGATAGCAGCAGTACTTGGGATACCTATGCCAACGAAGCAAATCATCCCGTCACGAAGAGTCCTCGCAGCAGCGATTGTCATCATCTCATTGCTATTCCATGGACTCTTCTCTGGTTCTGAGGAAGAGCCAGCTCGGTTTATCTCGCTGATTGCCATCTTTTAGGCACCGCTTCCCTGGAGTGCATCACTGGACTTGGCATAGATCTCTTGCTCTAGCCATTGAGAGAAGCTTTCGCGTTCCTTCGCTATATCGTCCCAAGCGATATATGCATCGTTATCTCGTTCGTAATAACCAGAGGCATAGGAGGGCCACGCACCCCGTGGCACGACTGCGATATGTGAAATCAGCGCCTCAGGAATGATGATGCTGTTGAACTTTGGCGTAAAGCTTTCAACGTGCTCTTCCACCGTGACTACGACGCGCTTTGCTGCAAAGACTGCCTCTTTGGAAGAACCTGTGATTCCCCACGCCATGACATTTCCTTTTCGATCTGCTTGTTGCGCATGGATGATCGTGACATCTGGGTTGATCGCCGCTACCGCAAGAATCTTCTGCTCATCGAAAGGTGAATCAATAGTTGCGATGTTTTCGGTGTTCTCCATGAGGTCAGAGCCAAAGTATCCGCGAAGCACTGCAAATGGCATTCCCGATGCCCCTGCCACGTAACGGTTAGTAAGGCCTGCGTGCGTATGCTCTTCAATCGAAATCTTTCGTGGCCAACCATTTTGATAGGCATCTCGGAATCTATGGAGTGAACCAACCCCTGGATTTCCTCCCCAAGAGAAGATCAACTTCTTTACACAGCCAGCGCCGATCAACTGGTCATAGATGAGATCAGGGGTCAATCGAACCGCAGTGAGATCACGCTTTCTCTGTCGGATGATTTCGTGGCCCGCCGCCATAGGAATCAAATGTGTGAAGCCCTCAAGAGCAACGGTGTCACCATCGTTGACATTGGCAGAAATCGCTTCGTGGAGAGAGACGAACTTACTCACCGTCTTCTCACCCTCTCTCGACACTGCCCTGATGACCGTGAACTAACGATGTCGCGCTGATGACATCGATCTAGCAACACTGTCTTGCCGCCGTGAAAATCCTACTTTGGAAAGGTTAGCTTTCTCCTAGTACCCAAGGTTGCATATTCTAAGTACAGTCAGACCAGAAGTGAAAGAGTTTTTCTACAGTGGAGGTGTTCGTATGACGAACAGCAAAGTTGTCGTCGTCACCGGAGCAAACTCTGGAATAGGTTCAGCGATTGCAAATCACTTCTCTGAAAATGGCAATCACGTCATCTCTCTCGATCTCAAATCCGATTCGACAACGTTACTGCCTTCAATCCTTTCGCTTTACTGTGATGTCACTGAAGAAACTTCAGTAACAGAAGCTATGAGTAAGGTGCGAAACGAATTTGGCCCCATCGATGTATTGATAGTCAATGCCGGAGTCGTGCCTGCATGGCAGTCCACGGAGAAGATCGATATCGCAGATTTTGAGCGAGTTCTTCGGATAAACCTATTGGGATCGGTGATCACACTCAAAGCAGCAACGAAGCACCTTCGCTCCCCCGGAGCAAGCGTCGTGATG
>RGOY01000185.1 GCA_010028225.1 Actinomycetota bacterium | reverse complement strand
GCGATAAACCAGAATCAGAATTATCGCGACCACAATTAAGGTGGTACGAAGTAACGTTGTGTCGATAGAACCGAAGGCGTCAAAAAGGTCGGCGAAAATTCCCCCTGGGCCGGTCACATGCGTCTCGAAACCGGCAAGTTCTCTCTTCATCTCCTCCCGAATGAATTCGACAATGAGCGGAAGGGCCGGTTCATCATTTATGTTTTCACCGGCAATTACGGAGTCAATCTGAACATTTATCAAAGCTGCCTTTCCATCTTGTGACGGGATTGCCTGGATAGGAGCTCCGGCAGCGAAGTAAGAAGAGAGAGGCTTGTTGGACTCTGGGAGTATGCGTTGACCTAGGGATCTGGCGAATTCACTTACTTGGGCAAACTTCTCCGGATTTGCAACCGGATCAATATCGCCAACAACAATTAAAAGCGTCGGAAGAAGATCAAGGGATTGATCGGAAAACTTAACGATGATCTTTGAAGCGGCGGTTGATTCCGCACTCTCTGGCAAGAAGGCAGAGTTATCGTTCTCTTGGACATTGGAGATCTTGGGAAATACTTGACCCGAAAAACCTCCCACCGCTAGCCAGGTGATTATGGCGATAATCGCTAGCCAGAGGGCTTTGCGCGCCTTACTTCTCATTACCTTCTCAGATGTGATGCTCATAACGGGCTATCTTATGAGGCGAGGCCTTCAAAGGTTGCGAGACGCCATGGGAAAGTAGGCTATCTCCGTGCCATCTACTCCATCATTGGCGGCAGCGCCGATTGATCTCAAGCGAGTTGGGTTGATTGATTACGAAATAGCTTGGTCAATGCAACGCGAACTTCACCAAGAGATAGCTGATGGAACTCGACCTAACACACTTTTGCTACTCGAGCACCCGCCAATTTTTACCGCCGGAAGGCGAACACTCGATAGTGAGCGCCCTATCGACGGTTCGAAAGTGATTGATGTAGATCGGGGCGGAAAAATAACTTTTCATGGACCGGGACAAATTGTGGGCTACCCGATTGTTAAATTGCGCGATCAACATAATGTGGTTGGTTTCGTGCGCGAGATTGAGAGCGCGCTAATAAGAGTATGTGAAGATTTCGGGATTAAGAGTGAAAGATATTGTGAACGTTCTGGCGTTTGGATTCGTGATTCAATGGGAGACCGAAAGATTGCCGCTATCGGAATAAGAGTTGCAAGAGGCGTGACCATGCATGGCTTCGCGCTAAACGTTGATACCGACCTTAGCTATTACGATCGAATAGTTCCCTGTGGCATCAAGGACGCAGGGGTCACTTCGTTTTCAACTGAGCTCGGCCGAAAAGTGCGAGTTGAGGAAGTAGCTCCAGTCCTTGAACGCCATATATTTGAAGCTCTCGCAAAGGTTGCCATCTGATGCTTGCGCCAGATGGCAGAAAGCTCCTTCGAATAGAGGCGCGTAACGCTGCTGTGCCCATAGAAAGAAAACCAGAGTGGATCAAGACTCGAGCACATATGGGGCCTGAGTACACCGCACTGAGATCTCTCGTGACAAAGGAAGGTCTTCACACAGTTTGCCAGGAAGCGGCCTGCCCTAACATTTTTGAATGTTGGGAAGATAAAGAGGCGACATTTCTTATTGGTGGTGAGCAGTGCACCAGGCGGTGCGATTTCTGCAATATCGATACCGGTAGGCCAGCACCACTCGATCGAGATGAACCACGAAGAGTTGCCGAGTCTGTAAAGAGCATGGGGCTTAAATATGCAACCGTAACTGGAGTCGCGCGCGATGATTTAGAAGATGAGGGTGCATGGTTGTATGCCGAGACTATTCGAGCAATACATCAAGCCGTTCCTGGCTGTGGTGTGGAGATGTTGGCTCCGGATTTCTCCGCTAAATCTGAACTACTTACTGAAGTTTTTGAATCGCGCCCAGAAGTTTTTGCCCATAACCTCGAAACAGTTCCACGCATTTTCAAGAGAATTAGACCGGCGTTCAACTATGATCGATCGCTAAATGTAATCTCGCAGGCCCGCGACTTTGGCTTGATTACAAAGTCCAACTTGATTCTCGGAATGGGTGAAACCAGAGAAGAAGTTTCTGAAGCTCTCCGCGATTTACACGAGGCGGGTTGCGACCTCATCACCATCACTCAATATCTTCGCCCCTCTCCGTTACACCATCCCGTCGAGCGATGGGTCAAACCGGAAGAGTTTGTAGAACTTGCCGCAGAAGCGCGGGCGATTGGTTTTGCAGGAGTTATGAGTGGGCCTCTTGTGCGCTCCAGTTATAGAGCAGGACGTCTATACCAAGAAGCGCTGGCTGCTCGCTCCGGTGCCATT
>RGOY01000184.1 GCA_010028225.1 Actinomycetota bacterium | reverse complement strand
AGAGCGCACATCCTCCGCGGTTATCTCAAGGCACTCGATGCGCTAGATGCTGTGATCTCTTTAATTCGGGGTTCGGCTAATTCTGATGAGGCTCGAGAAGGATTAATGAAATTACTTGACGTCGACGAGACTCAAGCAAACGCGATTCTCGATATGCAACTACGTCGCCTTGCTGCGCTGGAGCGTCAGAAGATAACCGATGAATTCGAGCAGTTGATGAAGGAAATTAAGGAATTGGGCGAAATTCTTGCCTCCGATAAGAGACAGCGAGAAATCATCAAGAGCGAGTTGAGCGAAATCGCTGAGAAATATGGTGATGAACGCAAGACCCAGATTATTGCCGGGGACACCGATATCTCTGTCGAAGACCTCATCCCTGACCAAGAAGTTGTCGTAACGATTACAAATAACGGATATGCAAAACGCACCAAGGCAGACCTTTACCGTTCACAAAAACGTGGTGGCAAGGGAGTACGCGGCGCATCACTAAGGCAAGACGATGTCGTAGAGCATTTCTTTGTCGCCTCTACCCATGACTGGCTTCTCTTTTTTACTAATGAGGGTCGGGTTTATCGAGCCAAAGTTCATGAACTTCCTGATGCAGGAAGAGATGCTCGAGGTTCTCACGTAGCAAACCTCCTTGCCTTCAAACCTACAGAGAAGATCGCACAAGTTATCTCGCTTCGAGATTATGCATCTCTTCCCTATCTTCTTATCGCCACACGAAGCGGCATGGTTAAGAAATCACCACTTATCGAGTACGACTCCAATAGAAGTGGTGGGCTCATCGCAATAAACCTTAAGGATGGAGATGAAGTGGTCTCGGCTGCGACAATCACTGACGAGGATCAACTTTTACTTATCTCCGAACAGGGAATGTCGCTTCGTTTTGAAGGAAATGATGAGTCTTTGCGCCCCATGGGCAGATCTACAAGCGGCGTTATTGGTATGAAATTCCGAGCAACGGACCGACTTCTCACCATGGCGGTGATAAAAGCCAAAGAGACGAAGGATTTGTATGTATTAACTGCAACCGATGGTGGATTCGGAAAGAGAACATCTTTGGATGAATACCGACTTCAAGGCAGAGGTGGAATAGGAATCAAAGCCGCGAAGATTGACGAAAGTTCACGAGGGGTTCTTGTCGGAGCGTTAATGGTTCGAAAAACTGATGAGATTCTCGCAATCACTTCAGCCGGTTCTGTGATGCGTACCCCTGTTTCACAAGTCCGAGAAACTGGTCGAGACACAATGGGTGTAAGGCTGGTTGATCTCGATAGTGAGGTCAAAGTTGTCTCATTGACTCGCGTGGCAGAGGAAGAGTGATTTTGGCAAGGATGTAGCACTCGGGTAGCCTTCGGCGTCCGTGAAAACGGGCCTATAGCTCAGCCTGGTTAGAGCGCTTCCCTGATAAGGAAGAGGTCAGTGGTTCAAGTCCACTTAGGCCCACCACGGCGAGTTAAAAAAAGAAAAAACTGAATAGGTAAGGTTCGAGAAGAACGACCAAGTTTCCACGGGGACTTAGCTCAATTGGTAGAGCACCTGCTTTGCAAGCAGGGGGTTAGGGGTTCAAGTCCCCTAGTCTCCACATGACAATAGATATGACGAAAGATGTTGCGACTGCAACTCTTCATACATCAGAGGGCGACATCCTCATAGAACTCTTTCCACTACATGCCCCAAAAACTGTGAAAAATTTCGCCGGCTTAGCTACCGGAGAAATCGAAACTCGCGATCCCTTCTCTGGAGAGAAAAAGAAAACAAATTACTACGACGGCCTAACTTTCCATCGCGTGATTGCGGGCTTCATGATTCAAGGCGGATGTCCGATAGGGGATGGAACAGGTGGTCCAGGCTATTCATTCAAGGATGAGTTCCATCCAGAACTCCAATTTGATCGACCTTATTTACTTGCCATGGCAAACGCTGGACCGAATACAAATGGCTCCCAATTCTTCATCACTGTCGCAAAGACTCCTCATCTGAACAATCGCCACACTATTTTTGGCGAAGTAAAAGATGCAGCGTCACAACAAGTTGTTGACAAGATCGCAAATGCCAAGACCGGATCACGAGATAAACCTCTTCAGGCAATAAAGATCACCTCAGTTTCCTTTAAATAGGGATTCCTTGTGATTTTCCGTGCGAGGAACACCCTTACTAATCAACTACTTCTTCTTCTTGCAGTTATTTACATAGCCACACTTATCAACCCGGGATTCGAAGAAAAGTTCTTTCTCTTTAACCGAGCCCTCTTAAGTGATGGCCAACTTCATGGTGTTGCAGAGGGTGAGTGGTATCGCCTTGTAACTGCTGGCTTTCTTCATGCCGGCCTGACAC
>RGOY01000183.1 GCA_010028225.1 Actinomycetota bacterium | reverse complement strand
AGCGTCTGTGGGCGAATACCGCGCGATGCATCAACCAATACGAGAGCGATATCTGCTCGTGAAGCAGCGACCGCCATGTTTCTCGTATATTGCTCATGTCCAGGAGCATCAGCGATGATCAGACGCTTTCCATTGAGCAGCGCCATCGATCGATATGCCACATCGATGGTGATCCCTTGTTCACGCTCGGCTTCGAGTCCATCGGTCAGAAGTGAGAAATCGATCTCGCCCGCAGGGATCGTGGAACCGGTTCTTCGTACAGTCTTCGCAGATTTAATAGTGTCATGCGGGACGCTATCGGTCTCCACCAAGAGTCGTCCGATTAGGGTGCTCTTCCCATCGTCGACGCTGCCACAGGTGAGGAGTCGGATAATCGAGCGCGACATCGAGACTAACTCTCTACGTTCTCGATCAGATTCAACTTCTCATAATCGATCTGGCCAATCTTCGAATAGATATCAAGTTTCGCACGCGTATCTGCGATATCTAGATTTCTCATAGTCAACTGACCGATTCGATCAGTCGGGCCGAATGCTGCGTGATCTGTTCGCTCCATCGATAGTTTCTCTGGGTGATAACTCAGATAAGGGCCGCTCGTATCAAGAATCGAGTAATCATCTCCTCTACGGAGTTTGATTCGAACTTCTCCCGTAATTGGAGAAGCCACCCATCGTTGCAAAGACTCTCGAAGCATGAGCGCTTGTGGATCAAACCATCTTCCCTCGTAAAGAAGTCGTCCTAGCCGCCTACCTTCAGCGAAGTAGTTAGCAAGAGTGTCTTCATTATGGATTGCCGTTAACAAACGCTCGTAAGCGATGAAAAGTAGCGCCATCCCTGGCGCTTCGTAAATACCTCGCGACTTAGCTTCAATAATGCGATTCTCGATCTGATCCGAGATACCAAGCCCATGTCGCCCGCCAATTGCATTTGCCTCTCGAATCAATGCGACCGGATCATGGAAGTGAACGCCGTTGATGGAAACTGGCCTACCTTCTTTGAATCCCAGCACGACCTCTTCTTCTGCAATTGTTATGGACGCATCCCAGTGCTTCTGCCCCATGATCGGTTCCACGATCTCCATTGAGACATCGAGCGCTTCAAGTTGCTTTGCCTCATGTGTTGCGCCCAAGATATTGGCATCAGTGGAATATGCCTTCTCCGCGCTATCTCTATAAGGAAGCGAGCGCTCCTTCAAGAATGCGCTCATCTCTGCACGTCCACCTAATTCATGGACGAAATCTGAATCAAGCCACGGCTTGTAAATTCTCAAATCAGGATTAGCGAGAAGCCCATAACGATAAAAACGCTCAATGTCATTGCCTTTATACGTAGAACCATCGCCCCATATTGAGACGCCATCTTCCTTCATCGCTCGAACCAGGAGCGTTCCTGTTACGGCGCGGCCAAGTGGGGTGGTGTTGAAATAGATCCTTCCCGCAGTCCTAATATGAAATGCCCCTGAAGCAATCGCCGCGAAACCCTCTTCAACAAGGGATCTCGTGCAATCTACTAATCGAGCGATCTGCGCCCCATAGCTCTGAGCACGACCGGGGATTGAAGCAATGTCGCTCTCATCATATTGACCAAGATCTGCCGTATAGGCGCATGGGATTGCGCCCTTCTCTTTCATCCACGCGACCGCTACCGAAGTATCAAGCCCACCAGAGAAGGCGATGCCGACTCGCTCTCGAATCGGGAGTTTTGTTAGAACTTTTGGTCCTGATGAGGTCACGGCATAAGCCTACTGGCTCATGAAAGAATAACGCCGTGAGATTGCGTCCCGCCATGATCTGGGTGATGGTCATCATGCTTATCGCTGGCGCATCCGGTATCGGTTGGGGTGTTTACAGATTCCAGAGCACAAGCGAGCCTTCTCAGAATAAGGATGTGGCGCTGACTACATGTGATCAACTTCGTGACTTCATTGTCGAAGAAGAAGAGGCTTCCTACGAAAACTGGAAGAAATACCACCGCAGCGTGATGAAATATGAAAAGGGCGTACCAAAGAAAGATCGACCAGCGCTAGTTCGTACAATCTCAAGTCAAGTCCTAGTGGTGCTGGAATCCGACCTTCGAATCTACAAAAAGATGCGCAAGCAACCTGAATGCCTGACAAATGACTTTCGAAGCGAGATGAAAGAGTGGATCACAAGTACAAAAGAGACAATCGACTACCTCACAAAAGGTAAAGAAGTTGATGGCAGTATCTTTGATCCAGAAGAGGGATTCTGGGATACGAGTTTCTACAATGCCTTCTATTCAGCGACAGATAACTTGAGCACAGGGCTGACAAACGTTTGAGAATTGCTCAACAATCAAACTCAATAATTGAACCCGAAGAATAACTTGACCATTTAACGCGAAATTAAACTAAATAACT
>RGOY01000182.1 GCA_010028225.1 Actinomycetota bacterium | reverse complement strand
TAGCAGCAGCCTTCTTGCGACGGCGCTTTGGCGCTGCCTTAGCAGCAGCCTTCTTACGACGCTTTGCAGCCACGTGGTTCTCCTATCAGAATGGTCCGATCCGTCACCGGACCTGTTCAAGGCAAAGCCTGACACTTACTGATGAAATTTTCTAGCATAAGGGAAGATTCTTATCTGGGCGTGTCGCGTCGCATTTTTCTTAAGATGTGCATGTAGCAAGGCTTCCGACTAATCAAAAAGCAGTATAAAACGCTTCAAATTCACGTTTTCAAGAAAAGTCGACTTTTCGGTCGGCAATATTGCTCAAAAGTGACTGAAAAGTAATTTGAAAGATTTTTCAAAATTCGGACAAAAATTGACCAATCCGAAGTGAAATTCGATGAGAAAAACCTCTAGTGAAAAGTCTCGCCCTCACTCGGAAAATTCCCGGAAGTTACATCTTCGCGCCATTTTTGAGTCGCTTCAATTATTTGAGATCTAAGGTCAAGGTATTGCCGCGAAAATCGCGGGGGTTTCTCGGTAAGGCCCACAAGGTCGGTCCAAACGAGAACCTGGGCGTCGCAATCAGCGCCCGCCCCTATTCCAATGGTGGGGATGGAGAGGTGGCTGGAAATCTCTCGGGCCAATTCTGCAGGGACTAATTCAAGGACGATGGCAAAGGCACCTGCTTCTTGCAACGCCTTGGCGTCCGCGAGGACTTGGGCTGCACCATCGCCTCGACCTTGAACTCTGTAACCACCAATTGTGTTGACTGACTGTGGTGTTAGGCCGATATGACCGACCACGGGAATGCCGGAAGAGACGAGGCGACGTACTTGGTCAGCTACTCGCGCGCCGCCTTCAAGTTTGACGCCGTGGACACCGGCCTCTTTCATAAATCTGATACCAGTTTCAAGTGCTTGATCGGTGGAGAGTTCGTAGGATCCAAAAGGAAGATCAGCGATCACCATTGCTAATTTCGAGCCGCGAACAACGGCGCGGGCCAAGGGAATCAACTCAGCCACGGTGACCGGAATAGTGTTGACCTCACCAAGGTAGTTATTCGCGGCCGAATCTCCTACTAAGAGCATCGGTATTCCTGCTTCATCAAAGAGCGAGGCAGTGAGTGCGTCATAGGAGGTAAGTACGGTCCACTTGCTCTTTTCACGCTTAAAACGTGCAAAATCAATCAGGGTGTAGCGCGATTTCTTGACTGGCTTTTCACCCAGGGCTTCGCCCTCGATCGCAGATGGGTAATTACTCATGATTGATCAACCTCTTTTCCTCGAGGCCATTGCTGGTCCCCGGGCCCTCTGACCCTGACGGTCATCGATGCATTCCATCAATGAAGTCCAGGTCGCTCGGTAGTTCTAAGTGCTAGGCGAGATAGTACCCTCGCACATATGAGTAGCAAAGTGGGTAGTCAATCAATCGCATTGACTCAACTTCGGGTTGCACTCGCCCAGATCAACCCAACGCTCGGGGAGATTGCGGGCAATATCGAGTTGATAAAGAAGTACGCCGAGCATGCACGCGATGCTGGTGCGCACCTGCTTCTCTTCCCTGAGATGGTGGTCACTGGGTACCCCGTTGAAGACCTCGCGTATCGACAGAGTTTGCAATATGCCTCAAGGCGGGCGGTCGAAAATCTTGCTAGGGAACTTGCTAGCCAAGGTCTTGGTGAGATGGCGATTGTGGTCGGCTTTCTCGATGGTCCAAGTGAAGGTGCCCAGGCAGGTGGTCTGAGGCCAGTCAATGCAGCCGCGATCATCCACCGCGGTGAAGTCAAAGGTCGCTACATCAAGCGACATCTACCTAACTATGGCGTCTTCGATGAATTTCGCAATTTCCAGCCAGGTTCGAACTCGCTGATCTTCCGACATTGTGCGGTCGATATTGCGGTTTTGATTTGCGAAGACATCTGGCAAGAGGGCCAAGTGATGGCCGAGATTGGCGAGCGAAGCCCCGGTCTCATTGCCGTCATCAATGGATCGCCCTATGAGAAAGAGAAAGACGACATTCGACTGGGTTTGACCCAGAGACGTGCAATCGGTGTCGGCGCACCACTTTGTTATGTCAATATGACGGGCGGTCAAGATGATCTCGTCTTTGATGGAGATTCGATCGTGGTCGATGCATCCGGAAAAGTTGTAGCACGTGCGCCGCAGTTCGAAGAGGGATTGATGGTTGTAGATCTTGATCTCAAAGTAAATTCGTCGGAGCCAGACCTCATTCTTACTGATGGGCCACTAACTCCTTATGCCAAGAGCGTGCCTGGCGTTGCAGTTCGCCTCGGTGAAGAGGCGGAACTCTGGTCCGCATTGGTGATGGGTCTTCGCGATTATGTGAGGAAAAATGGCTTCTCATCGGTTGTCATCGGCCTATCGGGCGGAATCGACTCAGCTCTCGTCGCAGCACTCGCTGTCGATGC
>RGOY01000181.1 GCA_010028225.1 Actinomycetota bacterium | reverse complement strand
GAAGGCCCATCTTATGGCTGCCGCATGCCATGTAAAGGGTTTTCCTTGAGAGAAAGTCCACTAGTCACGCCCGAATGCTCTTCGACCACTTTGTAATCTGTCCCCCTAGGAGATGGGGCTATTCAAGGCTTCATCCCTCATCATCAGGCGAGTGAAGAGACGATGAAGGAGTGAATCTAATTACCCGACGTGTACTTATAACTGGTGCTGGTGCACCCAACGGAATCGGTATGGCTGCCGCACGTGAGTTTCTCGCCGCAGGTGCGCAAGTCTTCATCTCTGGTCATTCTTCGCGCGTAGATCAGCGATGCGAAGAACTACGCAAAGTAGGTGGCACAGTTTCTTCTTTATCGGGCGATCTAACAGATCCTGAATTTGCAAAAGAATTGAAAGATGCTGCAGTAGATTTCTTAGGAGGAATCGACGTCCTGGTCAACAACGCCGGCATGACGAGCCAAGTCAACCCTGCGGGCAATGAATCAACATCTCTTGCAGATATATCGATTGATTCTTGGCGCTCGTCAATCGCAAGAAACTTGGATTCACTCTTCTATCTGACAAAAGAGGTGCTGCCAGAAATAAGAAAGTCAGAGGCTGGTCGCATTATCAATATCACCAGCGTGACTGGTCCGGTGATGGCGATGCGAAATGAGATTGGTTATGCATCGGCAAAGGCAGCAGTCTCAGGATTTACCCGCGCTCTCGCACTCGATGAAGCGCAATATGGAATAACAGTTAACGCGATCGCACCTGGGTGGATAGCTACCGACTCACAGAGCGATCATGAGCGGGGGCAAGGACTCAAGACGCCGATGAAGCGGTCTGGAAAACCTACGGAGATTGCTAGTGCAATCATCTGGTTGGCATCCAAAGAATCTGGCTACATAACAGGTCAAACCATCGTTATTGATGGTGGAAACTCAATTGCTGAAGAGCGAGGCGATTAAAGCGACTTGAGCGCACTCACTACTTTTGTGAGAGACGCCTTCGCATCGCCAAAGAGAAGCGTGGTCTTCGGATCGTAAAGAAGTTCGTTCTCGATTCCTGCAAAACCTGGACGCATCGAACGTTTAAGGAAGATGATGTTTGCCGATTGTTGGACATCAAGAATAGGCATCCCGTAAATCGGGCATCCCGGCGTTGTCTTTGCCGCAGGATTGACGACATCGTTTGCACCAACGACGAGCGCTACATCAGTTTGTGCGAAAGTGGGATTGACTTCTTCCATCTCCACTAACTGCTCGTAAGGCACATTCGCTTCAGCAAGAAGAACATTCATATGTCCTGGCATACGACCAGCAACGGGATGGATTCCGTAGGCGACATCGATTCCCTTAGCGCTCAAGAGATCTGCCATCTCGCGCACAGTGTGTTGGGCCTGTGCAACTGCGAGTCCGAAACCAGGAACGATAACAACGCGACGTGCATAGTTGAGCAAGATCGCAACATCTTCTGGCGATCCTGATTTCACCGGACGCTCTTCGCCAGAAGCTGCTGCATCTTGTGCTTTCTGAGTAAATGCCCCGAAGAGTGTTCCAAAGAGTGAGCGACCCATCGCCTCTGCCATCAATCGAGTGAGAATCGTGCCCGATGCTCCAACGAGAGTTCCGGCAACAATCAAGAGAGTTGCTTCTAAGACATAACCACTTGCCGCCACGGTAAGACCGGTGAAGGCATTGAGCAGTGAGATAACAATGGGCACATCAGCTCCGCCGACGGGGAGAACGAAGAGCACACCAAAGAGAAGTGATAGCCCGGCGAGAATGAGAAGTGGTGAGGTTCCAAGTTCACTCATCACCCAACCAGAGACGGCAATAACCGCAGCGAGATTGCCGAAAATCAGAGTCCGTCCGAAGGGAAGAATTACTGGTCGCGTTGTCATTAACTCTTGCAACTTCAAGAAGGTGACAATCGAGCCAGAGAAAGAGACACATCCGACCACTACTGTGAAAACTGTGGCAAGAACTGCGGCAAACGAAGCGCTCTCACCGAGCTTGATGTATTCAACAATCGCGACAAGCGCTGCCGCGCCACCGCCAACACCATTAAAGAGAGCAACCATCTGTGGCATCTGCGTCATCTTCACCATGCGCGCAGCAGGTACTCCGATAACTACACCGATGGCGATTGCACCAAGAATCCATCCGAGATTATCTAGCGGAAGCTCGCCCTTCTCTCCTGGATAGAAGAAGACAATCACTGTGGCAACAAATGCGCCTAGAGCTCCGAGTGCATTACCTCGACGGGCACTCTTTGGAGATGAAAGTCCCTTGAGGGCAAGAATGAAGAGAACTGCCGCAGCGAGCCCCATCAAGTCATAGAGATTGCGGCTCATGATTTCTTCTTACCTTTGAACATCTCAAGCATGCGATCGGTGACGACGAAGCCACCAACAACATTTATTGTGGCGAGGATGATGGC
>RGOY01000019.1 GCA_010028225.1 Actinomycetota bacterium | reverse complement strand
GGCAATACCTGGTCGCGTCAGATTTCGTCGGATGGTGAGTTTGTCCGATCATCGACTAGCTTCCGAGGTACCGTATCGCGAGACCCCCATCATCAGCATCCGGCTGATTTAGGTCGCTATCATTTGTACGTGTCGCTGGCCTGCCCATGGGCGCATCGAACGCTTATGCTCAGGGCATTGAAAGGCTTAGAGCATGTCATCAGCGTGGATGTTGTGCACCCTTACCTCACCGATAAGGGCTGGTCGTTTGATACGAGTTTCAGTGGAGCGACCGGGGATAGCGTCAGTCGCCATAATTATTTGCAGCAGGTGTATCGCACTGCCTCACCCGATTATGCGGGCGTTATCACAGTGCCGGTGCTTTTCGATAAACATCTCAACACCATTGTTAATAATGAGTCTGCGGATATTATCCGTATGCTCAATACTGAATTCAATGCCTTTGCGAAGCAGCCCGAGCTCGACCTATATCCAGTAGAACTGCGCGACCAAATCGATGCGCTGAATGCCTGGATTTATCCAAGCATAAATAACGGTGTTTATCGAAGTGGCTTTGCTCAGAGCCAGCAAGCGCACGAAACTGCGAGGGAACTGCTTGTCGGAGTGTTCGCCACTCACGGCATTGACGAGTTCACTCACGAGGAAATCAAGGTCGCTGTCTCGCCAAGCGAGCGTCGTTCGTTCTCGCTGGACAAGTTGCGCAAGGCAGTCAGCCCTGCGTTGTTCCGTAAGGTGACGAAGCCAAGCGTGGACACGAAGGCGTGGGATAGCGCAGTCGCAAAGGGAGAAATCCCGAACAGGGTCATCAAATCAGTCGTGGAAGTCACGAACTATGTCCGAGTGCTGGTGAAGCCAGCGAAGGGCGCAGTCAAGCCAGCGAGCAAGGCGAGCGAGGTCGCCTAAGTCCTGTCTAACGGTGGGGCAGACTGACTAGATAAGTCTGTTCCACCGTTGGTATGCTGTATTCATCACCTAGACACCCGAAGGGGGAGAAATGCCAACCAAAGCACTACTCATCAAATCAGAAGGAACGGTCACACCGTTTGACCTGCCCGACGAGCAAGCGCACAAAGTCATCAACCACCTAGTAGGTGGCTGGTTTGACTGCGTGAGGAACTACGACAACGACGAGCCGACGAACCAAATCGTCGGGTACATTCACGACGAGGGGTTGCTCATTGGGCTTCCTATCAACTATGTCGCTTCTGCGTTGTTCGCTCGCCCACTTGTCGGAGACTGCGTAATCATTGGCTCACTCAATGAGCAGGGCGAGTATGACGGAGAGAACCACGACCTGCCCGAAGCGTTCTTGACGAGTGACTTCGCAAGGCTCGCTCAGGAAGTTCACAACGACCCGAAAGTGCGTGAAGTCGTTGAGCGTGAAGTGGCGAACATTGACCTGAACCCGAAGGTCGTACCAATGAGCGACGAACAGTTTGAGGCGTGGCTCTTGGGCAAGTTGAGCGAAGCCGACATTTACGAGCAGAACGGAGAGGACAAGTGAGCGAAGCAACCATTTACTCACTAGATAAGTCTCGCCACCTGTCCATTGGCGAGACACTTCCCAACGGTGCGCTCGTAATCGCCGTTCATCAGGTAATCGCTGGTGGTGACGGACTGCTTCCCACTTGGGTTGCGTTGTGCTACTTGCCGAACGACAACTACTCACGCTACGCCGTGTGGAATGTCGCCCTGCGTGACGAAGTGTTCCAAGCGCACTTCGGGGATTACTACGGCACTATCTCACACGCTGTTCGTGGCTACGAGAGCCGTGCTGGTATCTCAACGGAGAAGGACTGACCACACTTATCTAGTCAGTCTCTCCCACTTGCCAACGGTGGGAGAGGCTGGCTGGTTATCTCACTAGATAAGTGCCGACCCGATTACTTACTAGATAAGTTCGCCCCCGACAATGGAAGCCCCGCAGTTGCACATGCCCCCGGGGCTCACACGCTGGGCGAAGAATAAAGTTATTTTTTCGCACCGTCGGGTGGGTCGGGGTAAAGTTGAGTTCGCTGACGACCTGTGGTTGGGTCGTACATCACTCCAACCGAATGACGGTGGTGGAAAGCGAACTAGATAAGTGCCATTGGATAAATCTGTTTGGCTTGCTGTACCGTAGTGCGTACCTACTAAACGAAGGGAACTGAACATGGGCTTGGACAACATTCCACACATTCTCCCCTGTAAGAAACAGGGAACAGTCGTAATGCTTCGCAGACTGGACAAAGACGGCAAGCCATTGCTTGACGATAACGGTGAACCGATTTCATCTATCGGGTGCGATGAAACACACAAGCGAGGTGGCTGTCCGTATCGCAACGACTTGGCAAAGCAGACCGAGTTCTCTGAGGCTGACAGCGTGACTGGAATGTTTGGAACGCCCTGTTGGTATCGGGGCAAGTATGGAAACTACATGCTTGATGCTCTTGGCATTTCAGAGAACGACTTCTACGGAGACAATGAAAATCAAACAACCAAATCCCCCGAAAGTTGTATCGCTCTTGCTGACGACATTGACTACGCTCTCAAGTCACATAGCGAAGAAGGAACTACGCCAATGCTTGACGGAGAGGACATTACAACTCAGTTGAGATACGCTGCGTGGTGGTTGCGTTGGGCTGCCGAGAAGGCAGACGGCTCGGACTGCTGGTACTGAAATGCCGAAGAAAATGCCACATTCTCCCAACCATGTGCGAACAACAACTATCATTCGCCGACAAATAATCGTGGAGACAGAACGAGTAGAACTCTTTGCTGTTGATGACTTCCCGACAGGGTGGGCATACATGACCCCTGCCGAGAAATACGACTGGCTCAAGAACAAATCAGAAGGTCTATCCACTTGGAAAATGGGTCATCTTGTTGACCCACCACTTGAGGTAGAGGAACTAAGCAGTAGCGAAATCTGTTCAGAAGTTGACGACGAGGATAGATAGGATTTGCCTATGGTGCTATCAGAGCAAGAACTAGATGACATTCTCTGGGAGAACTACTACTTCCTTGCCACGACACGGGTGCAAGCAATGGAAGCCATGTGGGGTGATTTAGCAAATGGAACTTTATTGGCTTGGGCTTTGGATTCGTGGGGTATCACAAGTGACGACATTGTTCACTCGTTCACTCGTATCGCAGAATCACAACTCATCGGCAAAGACATAAACGAGATGGCGTATGAACCTACTAGATAAGTTCTTCATGCCATTATGGGTGACGGTCCGTGTTTTGCTGACAATGCTCGCAATCAAGGTTCGTCGCCTAATCTTGATTGGTTGTAAGTGCAGAGTTGAGTTTCCAGAGGGTCGGTCATTTCTGTATCTGTCATTCTCGGCAGACCCTAATGACAGTTCATACTTCGATGACTATGGGATTCCAGATGATGAGATTTTTGATTATCTAGATAAGTGGACATCACTTATCAAGTACGCATGGACCGAACATCCACACGGCTGGCGCATCAGCGAAACGCAACTCGTCTACGCAGACGAAATCATTACTGACTAGATAAGTCAACTCAATCTTTGCAGCTTCTGGCGAGTAAGCCCCGCTGCACGGCTTGTCACCGGGGCTCACACGGCAAGAGTTGGCGTCGGGCAGGTCGGCAGGAAGTGGGCTGGCTTCGGGTGGGTCGGGGCAAAGTCGGGCGAACGGAATGGGCGCAGAGTGTCCGTCAACTGAATGACGGTGGTGGAAGAACTTGCTAGATAAGTGGGTGGATAAATCTGAGCGCATGGGGCTATGCTGGTTCGTACCACCTACTAGACGAAAGGGCGAACATGCCAAACTGGTGTAGCAACACAATGACTGTCACAGGAACAAAGCCCGAACTCAAGCGTTTCCTGAAGGCGATGAAGGTGAAGGAAATGCAGAAGGTAGGCGAAATCCAAGATGACAAATGGGTAGAGACTGGCGAGAAAGAAGTGGAAGTTGATTCACTCAACCACCTTGACCCGATTCCAGAGGCGTTGATGAATACGGTTGCTGGTTCTGTGCCTGATGACGAGAAGGCTGACCATGTAAAGCAAATGCAGGACAACCTAGATAAGTATGGCTACAAAGACTGGTACGACTATGCCTGTTCCGTGTGGGGAAGTAAGTGGGGTGCAAGCGAGGTCTATGTATCTCAGGACAACTGCAATGAAGGAAGTATCTCTCTTTCGTTTCAGTCGGCATGGTCGCCATGCAACGGTCTGATTGCTCGTATCTCTGAGCAGTTTCCGAAACTCGTATTCGGTATTGTGTTCACGGAAGAAGCCGAGTTCTTTGCTGGTTGGGTCGTAATCCATAATGGCAAACTCATCGTTGAGGGTGAAGGTGAAACCGAAGAACCGAAAGAGATTTCGGAAATGCCACAGGACACAGATGACGAAGTTGACGCTTACTGGGAAGCACAGAATGATTGGCGATGTGAGCGTGATGACTCAATGCACGATTCCTGCAACAAAGCAATGGAACTTACTGCGTCATGGATTCGCTCAAATCAAAGGAGAAAGGAGAAACTAACATTCCGTCAGTATGACGATTACCTACTAGATAAGTCGTAATCCCCCATAAACAACAAACGAAACAAGGAGAAATAACATGGCACTTACAGCAGTTGAGAAGAAAGCGATGAGGATTGCCGAACGGCTCAAGAACGAGCGTATTCGGCTTGACCTGTCGCAAGAGGCTCTTGCCAATAAGGCTGGTATTGACCGAAAGACCGTGAATCGTATTGAGAACGGTCACTTCTCGCCAAGCATGACGACATTCCTGTTGCTCTGTGACGCAATGAAGGTTGATGCCCGAAACTTCTTCAGCAAGTAATGGTGATGTAGGTGGGGCGAAATGCCCCACCGAACTCACTAGATAAGTCTGTTCCACCGTTGGTATGATGAATACACCTACAAGACAAGGGAGAACCAAATGAATACCGTAGTCCAAGACGACATTCGCAAGATACTGGAAGATGTGATGAAGCGTCACAAGTTTGCGAAGCGTGAAATGTGCAAGGAAAGTCCAATGACCGACAATCCACCTGTCTTGATGATTGGTCGCACCAACCGAGACAACGAGAATGACAGCCGTGACGAAACCACCGAAGGCGCAGAGGCGTATCAGCACAAACTCGGTCTAACGAGGGCATACGATGTGGCGATGTTGCCACTCATTCATAAGGAAGATGTGTTTGAGTGCTACACAGACGCAGTAAAGATGTTGCCGATTTGTGAGATTGACTTCATTCTTCTCGCCGTTGAGGGCTACATGCGTATTGGCGAGAATGGCAATCCCCTGATTGGGAAAGACGACAAAGAGCCTGAATACGAGCATGGCGACATGGCGAAGGATTTCGCAGAGAATCCATTCACGAATGTCCGTGAGGGTCTAGTTGTCTCAGGCGTTGACTGGAACGAGGACACGATTTACATGAGTGCTTGCTCGTACACATACGACGACAACGGAGTTCCGATTTACGGAGAAACTTCTTCTGATGTTGTCACGCTCAATGACGAGAACAAAGAAATGGCTGAGGCTCGCTTCACCAACGCAATGCTTGGCACGATGAAGTATCTGAAGTTGGCAATGAAGGCGCAGAGTTTCCATGACCTGCTTACTGATAACAGGGTTGACGATGAGTGAATCTCTGCCGAAAGAAATCAGAGTGACACGGACAGTCATCTACGATGTTGAGAAACTTGTCAACGACATTTACTTTGACGAAGAAGAACAAGTGTCCATTGAGAGAATCGCAGATACGATTCTTGATTGGGCAGTAGAGGACATGACGCAACCACTCGCACACGAAACATGCGTAATCACCGATGAAACTGGGAAGGAATACGAATGGCTGAAATAGTTGACACACGCAAGATGAACATAGACGAACTCTTGAGTGTGGTTGCAAAGAGCGCACCACGCACAGAAGGGCATAGTCCACTTGCAGTTGTGATTCGCTACATGATTGACGGGATTCTCTCTGATTGTGCAGGTCGTGACCTGTTCTCTACGAGCGAACTGAGTGACAGACTGCTTGACATTCGGCTGATTCTGAATGAACACATCATTCCCGATAATGATGACTTACTAGATAAGTCCGAGGGAGAGGAAGAAGCCAAATGAACGACGACATGAAGCAGGTGCTTGAGCCATACTCAAGCGAAGTCATTGACCAAACACTCCACAATGGAAACAGGGAGAATCCGTTCTTGGGTCTTGGCATTGAGGGATTGCAAATGCTCACCGAAGCGTTGTTCATGTTCTTTGCCAACGGAAAGAGAGTGGGATACAACCAATCAGAAGTGTTTAGAATCGCAGAACTTCCTGAGAAAGAGAAGTTAGAGGCACTTCGCACACTGCGCCCAAGCACGAATGGTCGGGAACTGACAAACCTAGAACACTCAATAGCATGCCTACTTGATGATTTGATTCTTGACGCAATGGCTGTCAGGGAATCAGAGGAAATGGCAGAGAAGGTCATTCCGACCATTGAGGACTACCTGAAGAACCAGTAGCACTTATCTAACTAGATAAGTCCAAATCTCATTTCGGGGGTGGAGTCCAAGACGGATTCCACCCCTTCTCCTTTTCCAGACTTTGACTGTTGGAGCCCCGCACGCAACCGCGTTTTGATGTCTTGCCGGCAAAGAGAGTTTTGATTTTTTCATTTTTTTGAGGTTTTTTGATACGCCGTCAACTGGCAGTCAAGACTTTCCATTTGACGGTGGTGGAAGAACCCGCCGCAGCCCGCCGCCAGCATGTAAAAAAATCAAAAAATCTGCAAATCTGTACCAGATAAGTCTGAAACGCACGGGCTAGACTCAACGGGTAGGTCGGGGAAAAGTCCACCCACCGAGGAGAAACTAGACATGGCAAAAATAACTGACGAACTAATACAGCAGACCCATGACGAACAGTGGGCTGAACTTGTGGAGAAACATAAGAGCAAGTTCCGAGTTCCGAAAGATGAATACTCGTACCAGTCGGAATACATTCGTGCCATGCATGTATTGCAGGTATGGCAGAAAGAAGGGCAGAGCAGAAACCCACTTTCTTTCTTGGGTTCGTACTCGGTCAACCCTGCTATCGCCAACGAAGTCGTCATGCGGTTCTTGGGCAAGACGGTTGCACAGCAAGCGACTACTCAAAAAGCACAGAAATCAGAAACACGCAGAGACAAATGGGGTGCGTTCATGGAGTGGGCGAAATCAAAAGACGGGAAAGAGTTCACCACCGAACAGTTGGTAAAGCAGTCGGGTTTCTCGTATCAGACCACACTGAACTTCGTAAATGAGACTCCTGAGTTCATCAAGGTCAAGCGTGGCTTGTACCGAATCTCTATCGCTAAGCGACCCGACTAACTAGATAAGTGAAAAATCCAAAATCTCACTAGATAAGTGAAGTTCAGAGCCGGGGCTCAGAAGTGAAGTGGAAGGATTTGTGCGTGTGTCGCACGGGGTGGTCGGCAGAAAGTGAACATGACGCACGGGTGGGTCGGTGGAAAGTTGCGAGCGCAAGTCCAACGCAGTTAGAGTGACTAGATAAGTGGACTGAACTGACTAGATAAGTGACTAGATAAGTCTGATTGTGTGTCGCTAGGCTGGTACTCGTCAACCAATCCAACTACTAGACAAAGGAGAAATGACATGGTTGCCAAGACAGAAACATCAGCACTCCCTGAGTGCTGGAAGGCACTTGACGAGTGCCTAAACGCAGGGATTGACAGGGTAATCCTGTACGGTCCATCGGGAATCGGCAAGACATACGCTGGCATGACGCTCGGCGATGTTGAGGCAGGTGCGTTCCGACTTGTCTGCACCGAGGACATGACGAACCTTGATGTGACAGGTGGCTTCATGCCGAACGGCAAGGGTGGCTTCCTGTGGCTTGACGGTTCTGCGCTCAAGGCGTGGAAGGGCAACGGCACTAAGGGTGGTCGTCTCATCGTTGACGAAGTTGACAAGGCTTCGGGCGATGTGTTCGCAACGCTTCTCGCAATGCTGGACAGTCCTGAATCGGCTTCGTGGGAACACCCTGAGACTGGCGAAGTGGTGAAGCCACTCAACGGATTCTCAGCGATTATGACCACGAACATTGAGAACATGGGCGAACTGCCAACTGCTCTCGCTGACCGATTCCCCATTCGGATTCGCATTGACGCACCACACCCTTCGGCTCTCTTGCGCTTGTCACCCGACCTGCGTGAATACGCCGTTCGTATGGCTGACGCTGGTGATGACCGAATCTCGCTTCGTGCGTTCATCGCATTGGACAAACTTCGTGCGAGTGTTGGCATGGAACGAGCATGCTCACTCACTTTCGGACACCGAGCAAAGCAGATTCTTGACGCTCTGAAAGTTGACGGAATCCGCTGATGAGCCAACCAACATTCGTGCCGAGTACGAACGGTGGCAAGCCGTTTCCGAACTCACTAGATAAGTCAGGTGGTGGCACACCTGTCCGAGCCGAACCTACCCTGTTGGGTCGCAGAGACATTTCTCATGGTCGTTGGACTGTTGAGGACTGTCGGGCAGTTCGTGGTGAGCCACGAACCGATGTGACCAACAGGGTCATGTTCGCACCTGCTGGAGATTCCGAACTCGCAGATGCGATTCGTGGACACGAAATGGTGCATGCGAAAGTGTCGCCAACGAGTGAACAGTTTGAGCAATGGGTGAAGCGTGAAATCGCTTCGCAGACTGCTCTCACCGTGACTGAGGAACTTCGTGTGAACTATCTGTGTCAGAAAGTTGGAATAAATGTCAAAGAACATTTGTCCGACGGTAGTGAACTTGCTACTGGCGAACGCATGGCTCTGTCTAAGGATTGGGCTGGTTGTGTCGCTATGGCAGTTGCTACGGCTGGTACTGCTGGACACAAACAGTTTCTAAATGGCGTTCGTCGTCACGACAGGGCTTGGGGCGACCACTTGCTTGACATTGGCAAGCGAGCAATCCGAGAAATCAAGCGAGCAGATAAGGCTGGTCACTTGGGTTCTACCGACATTGCAGGTGACGGTCTTGCGCCGTATGGATTCCATTACACCGAAGTCATTGCTGAATGGGTTGACCGTCTTGCGTCATTCCCACCACCGAAGGCTCGTCTGACACCTAGCAAGAAGAAGGGCAAAGATTCACTAGATAAGTCAGAGGGTGGCGAGAAGGCTCACTCAAACCTGCATGACGCTGAGGAAGGCGAGGAAGGCGACAAGTCGGGTAATCCACTTGATGAGATTACGCCGATTACTGACGACTATCGTGGCGTTCCAAAGTGGGGCGAACTCGTAGTTGAGCGTGTACCTATGCCACGACTGAGCAAGGGTGGAATCGGAAAGAAGCGTGTAGCAACGAACATGGGTCGTCGCCCACGCAGAATCCACCGATACTTGACCGACCCAAGCATGCGAATCTTTGACCGTACCGTTCGTGGAAGTGGTGGCATGGTCATCATTGACGCAAGTGGTTCTATGTCGTTCACGACTGAGCAAATCGCACAGATTATTGAGCATGCCCCTGGGGCTACTGTCGCTCTCTACTCTTGGCGACGAGAGGGTGCAACGAATCTGTGGGTTGTCGCAGATAAGGGTCGCATGGTTGAGAATGTGGAATCCATTGACTATGGACACGGCAACGGCGTTGACTATCCTGCACTTGTTTGGGGAGTAAAGAATCGCCGTGAGGCGAACACTCCCCTTGTGTGGGTGACAGACGGTGGCGTTGTAGGTGTGCAGGACAGTTTTCACGGCACACTCGCAATGCAATGCCTGAACTACGCTCGCAAGAATCGCTTCATCATCGTTCCGCATGTTGAGGAAGCGATTGAGCAACTTCGCAATCTGAGCAACGGCTCAACTGCCAAGAGCGTGTATCCCGACATGCTCAAGAATGTGTGGAAGGAATACATGGGCAATCTGCCCCTGAACTAACTAGATAAGTCTCCCTGAGTGGGGTTCGGCAACCACTCCACTCAGGAGACTCCAGCCCTTCGGTGGAGAGCAAGGCAAGCCAACTGCCTTTCGTGTTCCGATACTCCACCGAGGGGCATTTGGAGTACCCAACAGAAGCAATAACTAACTAGATAAGTGCCGAGAGGCAGGAGAAGGTCATGGCAACACTACCGAGCAAATACGAGAAGTATGACGATGAGACAACAGACAATCTCATTTCGTTGCTGGAGTCAATAGAACATTTGCAACACATACTCAATGGGATTCACGCCGACATTATGAACGGCAACTACTCAGAGGCGCAAGCGAAGGCTGACGCTGAAACGGTCACATACACCGAAGGAGTTGACTTCTTCTCTGCTCTTGACGAAGTTGCTTTCTCTGCGTGGACTGAGAAAGAAACAGAGAGCGTCTGACAGTAATGTTCCTAGATAAGTGGCAGAGCGTGGTAGCACTCGTATTGAGCGTCTATCACGCTCTCACTTATCTAGATAAGTACCAGTACGGCGACACTTATCTAGTCTCTTACGAATCCCCTGAGCAGAGCAGACATTACTGCTCTCCACACCACATACAAAGCGCAGAGAGCAATCGTGCGTATGAGCGTCAGTTCTGTTCCGTCAATCTCAACACCACCTACGACAAGCGTGGCGAGATAGAGAAGCGAGCCGAGCATGAACGACACGACACACAAACTCACGAAAGCAGAAATCATTTTCGTCACTCCCGACCGATTCGCCGTTGGAGCCCCGCTGAAATCAACCAGAGAATCTGGTAGTGGTCTTGGAAAAGATGATTTTTTTGTGTTTTTCATTTCCTGGTCCTGGATGTCTCTCGGGAACTTGACGGTGGTGGAAGAACCCGTACGTGCTACGAGATTTTCAATTTTTTAATTATTTGATGTACTCGCTGCCGGCTCAAATCAAACTCATCGGCAATCTCCCGTAGGGACTTCCCGTCAGTTCGCATATTGCGAATAATTTCATTTCTTTTTGAATCGGTTGCTGGACCCGGCTGGAATGGGCCCCATTGCCAGTTAGAAATTTGGGAAATTTTGTCAATTCTTTCCTGAGGAAGGAGACCTTTGCGATATCTCTGACGAATGTAACCGACCCAAGCTCCGAGAGTTATTTCTTTTTCTTCAAAATTTTCAATATGCACAGCCGGAACTTTTGAATGTCCTTCCCGTGTGATGTATTGAGTAAGGGCTGAAATGTATGTGTTGAATTTGGTGTTGTTGTCCATGCCGTAAACATTAGACGAACATATGTTCGCCCCATGTGTAAAGTGGTTATATTGATTGACGACGGCGGCGGAAGAGGTTGTGGTCCGGTTCCGTCGGTTCAAAAAACAAATAATTTTGAATATTCGCCGCCATCCCCCGGGAGAGCTGCCATCGCAAAATTTAAGATTTTTAAATTTCTTTCTCGAGGAGGCATTCTCGAAAAACTTTTTAAAATAAGTTGCATTTAATCTCTCGAATGGATAGTGTTGATGCCATAGAAAGTTCAAGGACATCTTCAGTAATAATTAACGCGTTTTGCTCCATGGCAGCTGGCCGCACGCATTATCTTGCTGGGTATACGAGATGAGAGGAGCTCGCCCGCACATGGAGGAAAAGAAGAATAAACGCACGTGGTTACCAATTGCAGAAGACGGCACGTCTACGGAATTCCTAGAAATGTTGGAAAAAGCAAAACTACCACCAGAGTTGGCTAAAGAAGTACAGAACCAAATAGCCGAAGCACAAAACGCAGACAATCCAAATATTGTTTTTGTTTTCTCCGAAGGCAACTATGTAGTGACAGCAATACATGTGCCCACCGAATCACTTAATGGACAAGACGGTCCTGTACTCATGAAGGGCGCAACTGAAAATCATATCTTTGCTGCCTTCTCGGCTGATTACATTCGTGAAAAAATCAAAAATGCTGATTCTTTGGAAGAAGACGCGGGGCTCAGTGGTATAGCCGATAATGCATGGATGAATGAGTTGGAAAGATTAGTAGAAGTGGTTAGACTTGAACTCGCAGCTAATCCACCAGATAGCTGGGAGTCGTTATTAGATTGACGGTGGCGGAAGAGGGATTACATGTCTATTACAGCGCTTGATTTTCACGACCCGATTGAACCAGTTACCTGGCAGGATGCTGCCAAATTTGCAGTTTCTGCAATTTTTGACGCGGTGCACGAGGAGCTCCTCCAGACATCAGAAAAGAAAAAAATTGTTTCTTCTTCTGGGACCTGGTCACATAACCAAGAACTCGAAAATTTCATCGAATCGCAGTCGACTCTGGACCACCAATTCGAAGGAATGATTAATAGTTCAAAGTGGTTTGATTTAGACGCTATGTACTGGGCACAAGAATGGAAGATTCTGGGCGCTTTGGCGGCAGCTGCAGGAATGAAAAATGGCGGTTTTTTACCGATGGCGGCGCCGGCGGCCAGGGACGGAAAAGCTGAAAATTTTGAAAAATCCAGCCCGGTCTTCGATAGCTGGATGGTACGTGAACAAATCACCCAGACGCTCATCCGTAAACAGCACGACTACGGTCATGAAAATATTTCCCGTTTTGGACGCCACGGTCTTCTGGTCCGCGTGCATGACAAAATTGCAAGATTAAAGAATCTTGTATTGAGCTCTTCTGTCCCCAACAACGAATCAATCTCAGATACATATACCGACATCGTCGGTTACGCGGCGATTGGAATTATGTGGGAGCGAGGTTGGTTCGGACTCGAACTGACTATATAATTTAAAACAACTTAAAAAAGGGATACTAGAAACATGACGGTGGTGGATGAACACGACCTATGTGTCGACTGCGGTGTTGACTGCATAGAAATAGGTGAGTACTACATGGTCAGCGACGCGTGCTGGGAGCGAGCTGGAATGAAACCCCATGGAGGGTTTCTTTGCATCGGCTGCCTGGAGGAGCGACTGGGAGAAAAACTAAAATCTGTGAATTTTAAGGAATGCCCGCTGAACTGGCGAAACATACTTCTTAACCCAAATTCATCAACGCGTCTTCTTTCGAGAATGTTCAGTGGCGGTCCAAAAAGTAAATGGAAAAGACTTGCAATTAAATGCATCGAAGAATTAGAATCTAAAAAAACATATTCATTGCTGAGCAAACTGACCCTTGTTTCAATTGATGAAAACGGAAAGCTAATCGACGGTATTTATCATGAGTAAACGCAGGAATACAAAGCTCATAG
>RGOY01000180.1 GCA_010028225.1 Actinomycetota bacterium | reverse complement strand
ACTAGTCGCAGCCTGCAAGAAGCCTGTCGTAAGTGCCATTGGCCATGAACAAGACACCCCATTGATCGATCTTGTCGCGGATTTTCGAGCATCAACGCCCACTGATGCAGCCAAACGTGTTGTGCCGGACATTCTTGAGGAACAGAAAGCTCTCGGAGAAAAAACATCGCGTCTACTTCGGGCGATAACTTCACTCGTTGAACGGGAGAGCGCTGAAATCAAGTCTTTATCTACTCGACCCATCATGAAAGATCCACGGCAGTTGATCACACCGTTGATTGATGAACTGAGAATTTGGTCGAAGGCCTTGCGTCAAGAGATGAGTCATCTCATAGAGCTTGCAATGGGAGATCTTGCCCAAAGCACAGCTCAACTGCGCGCCCTTTCACCGCTAGCAGTTTTAGAGCGAGGCTATGCCGTGGCATTGACGAAGAAGGGCGATCTCATCCGAGAGATCAATCAAGTCAGTAGTGGAGATGATTTCCAACTTCGCCTAGCTCGTGGCGAGATTGCTGCAACTGTGAGAGGCACAACAGAATTTGCGAGAAAAAAAAAGCGCTAGCGAGAGGTGAAGTTCGCGAAGGAGTAGATTGGGTGCGTGGCCGAGAAGCGAATCTCCTACGAACAAGCTCGAGAAGAGTTGGCGCAGGTCGTGGCTGAGCTAGAGGGTGGCGAACTAGGACTTGAAGAATCTCTCAAGCTTTGGGAGCGCGGCGAAGAACTAGTGAAAATCTGCGAGGAGTGGCTAGAAGGAGCGAAGGCCAAGATCGCAAAGGCAAGTGCAGCGAAATCAGCTTCGAAAGCCAAGGATGCCGATGCCTGAGTTCATCTACGAAGATTTGCTCCCATTGGGCGATGACGCCACGCAATATCGCAAACTCGATATAGGTGGCGTAACTACATTCACTGCTGATGGACGAACTTTTCTCAAAGTCGCCCCTGAAGCTATCGAGAAGTTGAGCGAAGTCGCCATCCACGACATCAATCACTATCTCAGACGCGAACACCTTGGACAACTGGCATCGATTATGGATGATCCAGAGGCATCACCAAATGATCGCTTCGTCGCACTCGACTTACTCAAGAATGCCAATATCTCTGCTGGCGGCGTCCTTCCTATGTGCCAGGACACTGGTACTGCTCTTGTGATGGCAAAGAAAGGCCAACAAGTTCTCACATCAGAGAAAGATGAAGTAACGATCTCGCGAGGCATCTACAACGCATACACCTCACTCAACCTTCGCTACTCACAGCTCGCTCCAGTGACGATGTGGCAGGAGAAGAACACTGGAAATAATCTTCCGGCGCAGATTGAGATCTACTCGTCATCTGATCATGCCGAAGAGTATGAATTCCTCTTCATCGCAAAAGGCGGCGGGAGCGCGAATAAATCTTTCCTCTATCAAGAGACGAAGGCAGTACTCAATCCCACAAGTTTCATGAACTGGCTCGATGAGAAGTTGCGTTCCATTGGCACCGCGGCCTGCCCGCCGTATCATCTTGCTGTCGTCATAGGTGGCACAAGCGCCGAGCACACGCTCAAGGTCTCCAAGCTCGCAAGCACTAAGTACCTCGACTCTCTGCCAACAACTGGAAATGAGAAAACTGGAAGAGCATTCAGAGATCTTGAATTAGAAGGTGAAATCCATAAGCTGACTCAAAAACTTGGCATTGGCGCACAATTCGGTGGCAAGTACTTCTGTCATGATGTGAGAGTCGTTCGTCTTCCAAGACATGGTGCATCACTTCCTATCGCAATCGCAGTCTCCTGCTCTGCTGATCGCCAGGCAAAGGCGAAGATCACTAAAGAAGGCGTATTCATTGAACAATTGGAGCGCGATCCTGCGCACTTCATGCCTGAGACAAGCGATTCTCACCTAGCGGGTGAGGTCGTAAAGATTGATCTCAACCAACCGATGGATCAGATCCGTGCCACGCTCTCTAAATACCCCATCAAGACGCGCCTTGCGCTCAGTGGCACCATGGTGGTTGCCAGAGATCTCGCTCATGCAAAGTTGAAAGAGCTTCTCGATTCTGGAAAACCACTTCCTGATTACTTCAAGGATCATGCCGTCTATTACGCAGGACCTGCGAAGACTCCTGCCGGATATGCATCAGGATCCTTCGGGCCAACGACTGCGGGTCGAATGGATTCTTATGTTGATCAATTAATTTATATAATTGAGGTTGGGTATATTTTGGATCATCCCCTTCATTGTGACCATGTTTTCGATAACACACCATGTCCACAAAAATATCTGACTGATAGGTTTGTCTGTATTTGGTAGCAATCACTACTGCCTTATATACCGCTTCGGCATCATCTCCATTCACATGCAAAACAGGCGCTTGCACCATGGCAGCTACTGAAGTACAATAATTGGCACTTCTTGCGTCGTCGAAGTCAGTTGTAAAACCAATTTGA
>RGOY01000179.1 GCA_010028225.1 Actinomycetota bacterium | reverse complement strand
GCCATCGAGAAATTCGGCAAGGTCGACATATTGGTCAATAACGCAGGCGTGGGAACGGCAGTTCCGGCAACGCGCGAGACTCCTGAACAATTCCGTGGTGTTTTGGATGTGAACTTGATGGGTGCATACTGGATGGCACAATCATTTGCCCGCGCAAACAAAGATGGCGGCGTGATTGTCAATATCTCTAGCGTCCTCGGACTAAAACCCCAAGGTTTGCCACAAGCCGCTTATGCATCGAGTAAAGCGGGTTTGATCGGTCTGACCAGAGATCTTGCAACACAGTGGACAGGCAGAAAGAAAATTAGAGTCAATGCGCTTGCACCTGGCTTCTTTCCTTCAGAGATGAGCGATGAACTTCCCAAGGACATGGTCGAGATGTTAAAAATGTTCACGCCTGCGGGACGCCTTGGTGATCCTGATGAACTAGCAGCAACGCTGATTTGGCTTGTCAGTGACGCTTCGAGTTACGTTACTGGAATTACAGTGCCGGTTGATGGAGGATTGGTAATGCCATGAAGAAGATACTTGGACTCACTCGATATGCAGTTTTCGTACCAGCCATAGCTTCCATCATCGGTGCCCTTCTCCTGATGGTTCAAGGTTCAGTTGAGATCGTGCAAGTTGCAGTCAAGGCAGTCACGGATCCGACAAACCTCAAGTTAACGATCGTTGAAGTGCTTACCGCCGTCGATGCAATTCTCCTTGGCACAGTTCTTCTCGTCATTGGTTATGGCCTCTATGAACTCTTCATCGACTCAGAGATTGAAGTCCCACTCTGGCTTCGAGTGGAAGATCTCGATGATCTCAAGTCGAAGTTGATTGGAGTTGTCGTAGCAATCGTTGCTGTGGTTTTCGTCGGAGTGTTCGTAGATTCAAATCGAGCTGGCGATGTCATCTCCTATGGCGTTGGCGCTGGAGCACTTGTTCTTGGGCTTGCAGTTTTTGCCTATGCTTCAAAGAAAGATGACCGCGGTTAATTCCGTCAACGTGCGGTAACTTGCCTCGAAGTGGCTAGGCTCACTTTGCTTCGTTGATGACGATGGTTTTGACCAAGAAGTCTCGCATGGAGCGACTGCCTTTGGTGAAATACCAGACAATTTCGAGAACGTACCAGGCAATAATTGCAATTGTCCCCAAGATTCCAAATGAAACGAGGTTCATTAACGAGGCCGCAATGCCGATTGCAAGCACGAACAAGAATTCACGAATAGCCATGTGTCCCCAGGTCACCCGTTTGCCAGTATCGGCGGCATACACACGGATACCCAATATCTTCTTGCCAGGTGTCTGTCCTTCACCCCAGATGACCATGCTCCAGATCTGCCATCCAATCCAACATGTAAGCAGAAGTAATCCAGCATCAAGGGCATAAGCGCCTAGACGATGTTGGAAGGAGGCAAATCGAAGGTTAGGGTCGTTAGGATCAATTGAAGGTACGAGGTTGGCATCAGATGACATAGCCCGATTCTAGACATTGCTACCAAGAATTTCATTCATCTTGGACATCCAATTCAAGGCAAATAAAGTAGCTAATAGCTTGACATTTTCGTGATCCACATCCTCTCCTAAGATGTGATGGTGCGTGAAAACTTCAAACGGGTTTCTACATTACGTGAAACTCTTCAATCAGAAAGCAACAAGTACAGTCGAGGCGTCGTTGCGGTCGCGGCAGGAAGTTCGAAATATCCAGGTGCTGCACTCCTTGCCGTGGGTGGAGCAAGGCTTGGTAACGCTGGATATGTGAAATTTCTTTCTACCTCCAGTAGTTTGAGAGAGATTGTCGTTTCGAAATTTCCCGACGTCGTCCCAATCACTTCTCTGCAAAGGGAGAGGAGCGATGCGCTAGTCGTTGGCCCGGGAGGTGCAAAGATCTCAAAGCTCCCAAGCGGTATCCCGGTGATCCTTGATGGCGCTGTCATGCAGAATTTATCTCGAACAACATTTCGATCGGGGTCAGGACCGATTGTCGTCACTCCTCATGAAGGTGAGTTGAGATTTCTCGAAGAACCAGCAAAATCGTTGGCAAGCCATGAAGAAAGATTTGCTGTTTCTCGATCAATTGCAGCACGCCTCAATGTAATTGTCGTTCTCAAAGGACATCGAACGATTGTTGCTTCACCTAGCGGTGAGTCTTGGGCTGACGAAATTGGTGGACCCGAGCTTGCGACAGCGGGAAGCGGCGACATCCTTGCTGGCTTGATTGGATCACTACTCGTCGCTTGTAAAGATGGGAAAAATCCTTTTGACCTAGTCTGTCGGGCAGTCACGCTTCATTCACGAGCAGGCATGCTCGCAAAGAAGCGCTACCAAGCGGTCACTGCGTTAGAGATTTTGGAGTGCCTTGCACTCGTCTGACATCTCGCGAGAGCGATAAGTCTCTAGCGATTTTGTGGAAAGCCGAGATTGATTCCACCATGGCTCGGATCAA
>RGOY01000178.1 GCA_010028225.1 Actinomycetota bacterium | reverse complement strand
CTGCAATAACTGGGTTTATCACCGGTCTTTACGTGGTGATCACCCCAATCTTCGCAACCTTCTTCCTAAGAGTTCGAGTCAATGCAACAGGTTGGTTTGCAGTGATACTCGCAACTTCAGGATTATTAATTCTCTCTTTCAACGGTCTCGAGATTTCATGGGGCGCACTCTCTGTCTTTATGAGCGCTGTTCTCTTCGCAGCTCACATCATCGCGCTTGGCGCATGGAGTTCGAAGTTTGATGTCTACGCAATGACGACGGTTCAACTCGCTGCCTGCGCACTGCTCACGACTCTCGCCGCACTTCCTGATGGGATCACCGGTCCAGTCGGAGGAAATGGATGGGTGGTAGTGCTATTCACGGCTCTATTTGCCACCGTCTTTGCATTCATCATTCAGACCTGGGCGCAATCGATTATCTCCTCCACGACTGTAGCGGTACTGCTCACTACGGAAGTCTTCTTCGCCGCGCTCTTCTCTGTTATCACGGGGACTGAAGTGCTCTCACTTCGAGTCGTCATCGGTGGCGTGGCAATCAGTGCTGGTATATCGAAAACTTATGTCAGACTGACCACCTATTAGGTGAAATCAGAAGAACGCCAGGAGAAGAGGCCGTTTATGAAGATGATCGACCTCAGGTCTGACACGGTCACTCGTCCGACCCCTGGAATGCTGGAAGCGATTGCTCAGGCAAAAGTTGGCGATGATGTCTACGGAGATGACCCAACCGTTATCGCATTCGAGGAAAAAGTTGCGGCTCTCTTCGGTAAAGAGGCGGGACTCTTCACTGCAACTGGATCTATCGCGAATCAACTTGGAATCAGATCTCTCATCAAACCTGGCGAAGAATTACTTGCTGATGAGCGAGCCCATGTAGTTCGAGCTGAATTGGGCGCAGCTGCGGTTTTGAGTGGAGTGACGACACGTACATTTCACAGTCCAAAGGCTCGCCTCAACCCTGATTCGGCGATCGCTCTTTCGCACCCCAACGCGGGCCCCTATCTAGTCTCGACGGTCGCGATTGCAGTTGAAAATACTCATAACTTTGGTGGCGGAGTGGTTCAAGATATCGAAGCAATAGAGAGGCTCCACAAACTTGCAACACCTCTTGGAATCAAGCTGCACCTTGATGGGGCACGTATTTGGAACGCTCATGTCGCAACCCAAACACCGTTCGCTCGGTACGGTGCTTGCTTTGAAACAGTGAGCGTCGTACGAGAGAAAGAATTGAGGATGCACGGATTTGGCGTAAGCGCTTTGGCGGTGGAATGCGCCAAGTTGGTCTACTAGCGGCTGCAGCTGATTTTGGCCTCACTCATCACTTAGGGCGCTTAGCCCAGGATCATGCAAATGCTAGGAAGATAGCTGAGGCAATCCATTCGATTGATTCTCGCCTTGTTGACCTTGATACTGTTGAGACAAATATCGTTGGAATTGAGTTGGCCAACACCAGAACAACTGCAGGAGATCTCGCTAAGACGCTAGCGAATGCGGGTGTTCTCTCGGGTGCACTTGGTTCGCACTATCTCCGCTTGGTCACTCATGGTGACCTTAATTCCAGTGAGATTGATCAGGCTATTGGAGTTATCACAAGCTCACTTCGAGCCGTGATCTAGCGCTCCCTCAAATTCAAGAAGCCAGCGTTTGGCCTTAATTCCATAGCCATATTGACCTAACTTTCCATCACTTCTTACCACCCGATGACACGGCACGATCAAGGGAATCGGGTTTCCAGAACAAGCGCTACCGACCGCACGGCTTGCCCGCGCTCTACCAGCTTTCCGTGCCAACTCTCCATACGATGCGACTGAACCAGCAGGTATCCGTCGCATTGCTCGCATTACTTTCTTATGAAACGGCGAGCCTGACTCGCTAACTTTAATCTTATCGAGTGCACGTAGATCACCCGCAAAATATCGTTGTAGCGCAGTGGAGATCTTTGGGATAGATCTCACTTTTCGGCCCCGTGACTTCAGACGAGACATTGCTCCAAAGGTAGCTTCAATAACCAGACCGTCTTGAACTGCAAAAGAGTACGGTCCGATCTCTGTCTTGATGCTAGAGAGAAGAACCGTTGACTTCATGCGTGATTATTTCTCAGTCAGTTGCCTCGAGATAAGGAACGCCATCTCCAAACTCTGAGTGTGATTGAGACGAGGGTCGCAAGCGCTTTCATACTTAGTTGAGAGATCCTCGTGAGAGATTTTCTCGCCCCCGCCGACACATTCGGTGACATCATCGCCAGTCAACTCGATATGGATACCGCCTGGATATGTGCCAAGCTCACGATGGACTTTGAAGAAACCTTGGACTTCCTTAATCACATCGTCGAAGTGTCTTGTCTTGAATCCTGATGGAGCTTCATAGGTATTGCCATGCATCGGGTCACTGACCCAGAGCACCTTGGCCCCGATTTTCTCAACACGCTTGAT
>RGOY01000177.1 GCA_010028225.1 Actinomycetota bacterium | reverse complement strand
TGATCAGGATCCATTCGATATACGTGATCTGCACCAAAAACCAGAACATGTTCCGGATTCTCGTCTTGGATCAAGTTGAAGTTCTGCAAGATGGCATCAGCGCTACCGGTATACCAGCGAGGTCCAAGTCGTTGCTGTGCTGGTACCGGAGTGATGTAGTTGCCGAGTAATGAGGAGAGACGCCATGTTGTCGTGATGTGACGATCGAGTGAGTGAGATTTGTATTGCGTGAGCACGGCTATCCGAGTCATCCCGGCATTGACAAGATTAGAGAGAACAAAGTCCACGAGTCGATAAGACCCACCGAAGGGAACCGCGGGTTTAGCGCGATCTGCAGTGAGTGGCATCAGACGTTTTCCTTCGCCACCGGCAAGGACGATTCCAAGTGGTTTCTTCCTATTTGCCATGTAGAGAGTCTAGCGATGCGTATTTGTGTTAGATAGAGGAATTCGCGCCTAACTTTCAATTGCAACGCATTGAACTCTCGCTCACTTCGCTGGAATATAGTTCTTTCATGAACAATCGTGTCATCAGTGGTGCAGCTGATTCAGGGCTCGATGTCGCGGTATTGACCAAAGAGTGGCCACCAAAGATTTATGGTGGAGCCGGTGTCCATGTGGCAAACCTGGTTCCTGCCTTAGAAAAAATTGCCAGCAGTGACAAATCCATTAAGCGCATCGGAGTTCACTGTTTTGACGGAGCAAGAAGTGATGCCCACGGGTACCAACTGGAGCAGTCACTTTCAACTCTCAACCCTTCTATTGCAGCTCTCTTGATAGATGCAGCGATGCTTCCTCACTTGGGCGCTGCCGACATCGCCCATAGCCACACTTGGTATGCAAACTTTGCCGGGGATCTTGCAAAGCGCACTTTCGATATTCCACATGTGATCACTGCTCACTCATTAGAGCCGCGCAGACCCTGGAAAGCAGAACAACTAGGTGGGGGCTATCAGATCTCCTGCTGGATTGAATCGACTTCCTATCGACGAGCAGACGCCATCATTGCGGTCAGTGATGGCATGCGTGATGATCTCCTCAACTGCTACCCATTCCTGGATGCCAGTCGCGTTTGCACAATCCGCAACGGAATCGACAGTCAGAAGTTCAGCCCAACGAGTTCACGAGACTTCCTCGAAAAGAATTCCATTGAAGGTAGCTTCGCGCTCTTTGTCGGTCGAATAACCAGGCAGAAGGGGTTGAAGCATCTCCTGCAAGCTTTCAAGCAAGTACCTAAGGAAATTGGCCTAGTCATTGCGGCAGGAAACCCCGATGAACCAGGCGTCGGTCGCGAGGTCGAAGCGCTCATCAACGAACTAAGAGCTGAACGTAAGAATCTCTGGTTGTTTCAGGAAATGCTTCCTCACGATGAACTCTTGCAACTACTTAGTGCGGCAGATCTATTTGTTTGTCCGTCAATCTACGAACCCCTTGGCATCGTAAACCTCGAGGCGATGGCATGCGGTACCGCCGTCGTGGCTTCTGCTGTCGGCGGGATACCTGAAGTTGTCATGCATGGCGTGACTGGCGACCTGGTTCCATGGAGTGAGAATCATCACGACTTCGAATCAGATCTTGCACTCACCATCACCTCATTAATGAATGATGCTCCTCGAAGGCAACGTTACGCAAAGGCTGGACGTGAACGCGTGGTGCGAGAATTTGGCTGGGATTCTGTGGCGAGATCGACAATCTCGCTCTATCAATCACTTCTTCACTGATTTCATCGTTGTCTCACTAGACTAAGCGAAAAACTTTAATTAGTTGAACCGCACAAAAATGGAATTGAGGACATGTGAAAAAAAGCGCGTGGGGACTCTTTATCCTCGTCGGAACGCTCTGGGGAATTCCTTATCTCTTCACAAAGGTGGCGGTGGACTCTGAGACACCTGTAGTTCTCATCGTATTCCTTCGAGTCCTTCTCGCCTCCTTGATTCTCATTCCTATTGCTCATTTTCGGGGAGTGCTCATTCCAGCCTTTCGTCACTGGAAAATCATTCTGCTCTATGCCGTCGGCGAAATGGTTCTTCCCTGGTTTTTCATCGCAACAGGACAGAAAGTCATACCATCAAGCACTACCGCGCTCTTGATTGCGACGGTGCCAATCTTCGCCTCGGTATTTGCTTACTTCTATGGAGATTCGACGGTCTGGCATGGAAAGCGTCTAGTTGGAATGGGTGCTGGATTTGTTGGAATCTTTTTCCTAGTTGGATTCGATGGCGTTGGCGAAGGGTCGGTAGCGACTCAGACAATTGCAGTGATCCTCCTTCTAGCCTCATCTATTCTCTACGCTGGATCGGTCTCCATGGTCAATCACAAGTTGCCGGAAGTTTCAGGACTGGCAATAAATGCGATAGCCCTTCTCTTCGCCACTCTGATCTACCTTCCAACTATTTTCTTCGTCATTCCCACCCCTATCCCACCAGCAGATGCGTTGATCAGTATTGCAGTGCTTGGAGCAATTTGTACCGCGCTTGCTTTCATTATTTATTTCCAGGTGATGGCGCACTTTGGTCCTGC
>RGOY01000176.1 GCA_010028225.1 Actinomycetota bacterium | reverse complement strand
CATGCTGATTTTAGCAGATTTAATCGCAGATACCTTGTCTGCTCCTCCTATGGCATTCAGGTAATTTTCAAGGACTTTTTCAGCGGTCATGTTCGCATCAGCCACCAGCTGCTTGGCTGGTTCACCCATGATATCGTATTCCACCACTTCCCCAAACTGGGCTAGCTTTTCTTTGATCTCAGATCCATTTCCTACGGTAGTGATGATGAACTTGTCCGGCTCAATCAAACGCTTGGCCGTAGCATTGATGTCGGCCACAGTGAAGGAATTCAACTTCTTCAAATAAGTCGCATAATAATCCTTTGGAAGATTGTATCTGGCTGTATTCAAGGCAAAGTTAGCCACGGTACCCGGCTGCTCTAAGGAGCGTCCAAAGCCACCTGCAAGTTCTGCCTTGGCTTTGACGTACTTCGCCTGCGCCGCATTTGCTACCGCGGTGAGTTGTTTCAAAGTCTTATTTGCCGCATTGAGTTTCGCTTGAGCTTTATCAGCCTCACGCTTCTTCGCCGCCTCTTTCTCCTTCGCCTCTCGGATCTCCTTCAGCGTGGGCTTCGGTGTCTTCGCCGATGCTGAATAGAGAGGAGTCAGAGGAATGATGAGAGCAAGAATCGCAACAAGCGCGACTGACTTATGTGACTTCACATTCGCTCCCTGGGGAAATGAGGAGTGTGCTGGACAGGGAAGAAGGATAAAACAGTAAGGCTTAGCTTTCCTTGAGAAGTCCCTTCGTGTCGCCTTCTAGTTGGCTACATCACGGCGTTTGAAGAGAACTGAAGCAAGAAGCGCCATCGCAACGAGGAATACCAGGGCATATCGCATTGAGTAGATGAATGTGAGGTCATCACTTCCGCCTTGCCCAATATTGCTCAGTTGAACTCCTGGAAGGTACTTAGCGAAGGAGCCTCTGACTGCAACAAGAATAGATTCCACAATCAATATCCAGATGACACCAATAGATATAGAACTGATCGGTGAGCGCAGTAGCAACCCCAAAACCATTCCAACAGTCCCATGAGCGATTGTCGCGAAGATGACATTGGCAAATGAGTTCGCTGTATCAAAGAGCGCGTCTGTGGTGAACCAAGCATCTGTCATAACTTTTGCCCGCCCAGAGAGTGCGTACGACAGACCCATTCCAACAATCGCAGCAAAGATCACGACAATCAGTGCAAAGAGAGACATTGCCAGATATTTCCCAGCAAGGACCTTCATTCGAGATGGTTGGCGGACCAAGATGTTTCGAAGTGTTCCGTAGGTGTACTCCTGAGCGGTTTGCGCTGCGAATATGCAGAGTGCAATCAAACCCAAGAGTCCTGCAGATTGAGCGAATGTGAGGGAAAACCCTGAAGGGAGTTGTAAGACTTCTCTGGAGATAGTTCTACCTCGATCGCCATTGCCGCCTGGATCATCAATCAAGAGATAGATCACCGAAGTCACCATCGCAACAAGGCCACCGACTGCACCTAGAGTCCCTAGTAGCAAAGTTGGGCGACGGAGTTTCACCCACTCGCCAGCAAAGACTCTCAACATCTCTATCGCCCCGCTTCGTGAATCATCTCGGTGCCTGTCATCTCAAAGAAAGTCTCTTCAAGCGAGGGACGAATCGGTGATATCTCAGTCAAGGTAACTCCCCGGGAGAAAGAGTGACGATTGAGCTCTGATCCATACTCTGGTGGCGCTGTCACTAAGAGTTCATCACCGAAGACCTCGCAGAGATGACCGCTCTTTTCTGCAATCTCGCGAGCAATCTGAATTCCACCAGGATGATCACTCTTCACACGAATTCGAGGTTGTTGTTTGGCCAAGAGTTCTCTGGTTCTACCCGAAAAGATAACTCGACCTTCGCGAAGAACCACAAGATATTCACTGATCATCTCAAGCTCGCTCAAGAGATGAGAGGAAACGAATACTGTGATTCCACTATCGGCTAGCTTTCGAAGCAGGTCGCGTACTTCCTGTATTCCAGCGGGATCTAGACCGTTTGTTGGTTCATCCAAGATCAGAACTTTTGGATTAGGTAGAAGTGAGGCTGCAATCCCGAGACGTTGCTTCATTCCTAATGAATAAGTCTTGTACTTGGAGTCACCGCGCTCGCCTAAACCCACGAGTTCGAGCAACTCAGGTATTCGATCGAGTGAGAAGCCTCCGATTTTTGCAAGGACTTTGAGATTTTGGCTTCCAGAGAGCGCTGGATAGAAAGCAGGACCTTCAATCATTGCTCCGATATAGGGAAGGTATTTCTCTGGTTCATCAATCGCGATATCAAGAACTTCACCGCTGCCACCACTCGGTGAAATCAAAGCCAGCAGCATTCGAATCGTCGTCGTCTTTCCTGAGCCGTTTGGTCCAACAAAACCACAGATTGTCCCAAGGGGTACTTCAAAGTTTGCATGAGAGAGCGCGAAGAGATCGCCATACTTCTTAGAAAGATCACGCACAATCAGCGCACGATTACTCATCACGACACCTTATCAACCAAGACATAGATAGTTCTTGAACTTTCTCACAATAGGGCAACAG
>RGOY01000175.1 GCA_010028225.1 Actinomycetota bacterium | reverse complement strand
GCAAATTCACCCACCACTGTCTTTCCAGAGCCTGTCGGAGCAGCAACCAGAACTCCCAACTCTTCCTCGAGAGCGTGGCAGGCCTCGATCTGGAAATCGTCCAGCTCAAAAGGATAAATTGTTGAGAACTTTCGAGTCATGGGGTGTGACTTACCTTGTTTTGCTCGCGTATAACTCTCGGCTGGAGAAATTGTCATTTCATGCGCCACACTGAAAGCGCCTTTGGAAGTACTTCGAAATCTATAGGGAGGATGCCGAAATCTTCTCCGTCCGCAAAAACGGAGGTCTGCGCCTCCAACCTTCCCTTCATCCCACTGTATCGACGAAACTTTGGGTGATTGACATGCGTTCCTGAAAAGACGCGCGGGAAAACCCTTAGTAATTCGAATCTGCCCACTGGTTGTAAGACCGCGATTTCAACCACACCATCATCCGGTAGGGAATCTGGGGATATACGCATTCCTCCACCGTAAGAAGCGGAATTTGCAATAGCAACAAAGATGGCATCGAAGGTTTCTTCAGTGCCATCCAAGGACATGCGATATCGAGTCGGTTTCAATTGGGAGAGCTCTTGAATCATGGCGATGACATATTTAGTTTTCCCTCGCATCCACTTCAAAGCATTTGCACGCCGATTTACATTCGCGTCAAATCCAGTTGCGGCAATTTCAACACAAGGGCGGCCATTTATGAGAAGAAGGTCGAGGCGTTCTGGTTCTCGGGTGATAATCAGATCCACAATCTCGGAATCAGACAGTGAAAATGTCCCACAGGTTCGTGAAAAGTCATTTCCTGTGCCTTCCGGAACCACAACTACGGGGACTTTTTTCTGTGATTCGTAAAGGAGGGTCACAACAGAATTGACTAGCCCATCTCCCCCGACGATGAGAACTCCTCGTGGTGAATGGGTAGAGAATGCTTCACGTAGCGATGACTGACTCTCTTCCAGTGTTTCCTCATTGATTTCCGCTACCTGATGACTCAATGCTTCGAGCATTTCTCTTAGTTTGGCGCTTCGAGCAGAGGCACGACCCTTGCCTGAAAATCTATTTGAAACAATCACCCAGGCTGCTTGATGCATCAGATTTCATCGATCGGTTTTGCGGGTTCAACCTCTTCTGCCTCATTGTCAGCTATCTGAGACGAATCTCTTCCGCGTCTCTTGTCCAGGAATATCGAGAGCCAGCAAGCTCCGAAGTAAAGGATGGTCAAGGGAAGAGCAAGTGCACCCATAGTGACTGGGTCGCCTGTAGGCGTAAGCGCAGCGGTGAAGAAAAATATTGAAAATACGGCGATGCGCCACGGCTTGATCATCGCGCGTCCGCGAACCACTCCGAGGAGGTTAAGCGAGACGAGAACTACGGGTAGTTCGAATGCTATGCCGAAAACTAAGATAAGTCGGATGACGAAATCCAAGTACTCATCGAATCGCACAAGATTCTCTAAAGTGCTTGGTGTGAACCCAAGAAGTACTTTGACTGCCAAAGGAAGGATGAAGTAACCAAGGCTCACTCCCATGACGAAGAAAGGAGTTGCGACACCGATAAATCCAACCGTGTACTTCTTTTCGCGTTTATGTAATCCAGGCGCTATGAATGCCCAAAGTTGATAGAGCCAGAAGGGAGTAGCGAGAACTATTCCGGTAATCAAAGCCACTTTAATTTTTAGGTTGAGCGGACCGAGTACACCACCAACAAAAAGATTTCCGCATTGGGAGGAGCCACTTGCTCTCGCTGCAGCAAGGTCACAGATGGGAAGAGTTAATCGATCAACAATGGGGTTATAGAAATTCCAGCCCACAAGAGCGAACACAACAACAAAAAGCAGCGCTCGTACTATTCGCTTTCGAAACTCGGAAAGGTGAGCCAGTACTGGCATGCGCCCTTCACGGTTACGTGCCATAACCGAATTATTTTTCTACGAAGATAACTTACGCCTTCGCTTCTCCATCATCCTTTTTTTCATCGGTTTCTAGCGCTTTCATTTCGCTCTTGAAGATGCGCATCGAACGACCAAGTGAACGAGCCGAATCGGGTAGGCGTTTTGCACCAAAAAGAACTAACGCAAGAAGAAGGAGGACGATGATTGTTTGGCTATTCGTTAGGATAAGTGACTTCATATTTCCCCCAGATCGGATGTGACTAGCGCTCAGCGTATTGGTCTGAGTGCCTTACGGGAGTTTATCAGGGTATGTAAGAGCCCGAATAGTGGGCTCACACAGTAAGTTCTAAATATTCCCGTATCTTCTCGGCGAATCCAGGCAAGCCAAAGAGAGAATGGATGCAGTCGTTGATCGACGCGAGGCTTCGTATTGCCCACGCTTCATCCCAGAACTCAAAAGAAATTGAGATTCTTCTATTCTGGCTATCGACAGTTGACTGAGTGATGAAAGCCGCGTATCGCTTTGTCCACCAGAGTGCATCCTCTGAAAGAACAATCTCAACACGCATTGGATCTTGCTGGGAAATTGTGCTCTCAATGCGATGAGAGATCTCGCGTTCTCCCAAGACAATATCGCTCA
>RGOY01000174.1 GCA_010028225.1 Actinomycetota bacterium | reverse complement strand
GATCTCACCGTTAATTCCGGTGAGACTCACGCGATTATGGGGCCTAATGGTTCTGGTAAGTCCACCCTCGCATATTCGATCGCAGGTCATCCCAAATACACGATTCTTGGCGGAAGCGTCACTCTCGACGGTGCAGACATTCTAGAAATGTCAGTCGATGAACGCGCGAGAGCTGGGCTCTTCTTAGCAATGCAGTATCCGGTCGAGGTTCCGGGAGTTTCTGTGGCAAATTTCCTGCGAACCGCAGCAACAGCGATTCGTGGTGAAGCGCCCAAACTTCGCGAATGGGTTGGCGAGATGAAGAGTGCGATGGCTTCACTGAACATTGACTCTGCTTTCGGTGAGCGTAGCGTCAATGAAGGTTTCTCGGGTGGCGAGAAGAAACGTCACGAGATTCTGCAGTTAGAACTTCTTCGCCCGAAGATTGCCATTCTCGACGAGACGGACTCAGGACTTGATATTGATGCTCTCCGCATCGTCTCTGAAGGAGTTAATCGAGTGCGCCAGACTAGTGATGTCGGCGTACTTCTCATCACTCACTACACCCGCATTCTCAGGTACATCAAGCCCGACTTCGTTCATGTCTTCGCAAAGGGCAGGATCGTTGAAGAAGGTGGCTCCGAATTGGCTGAAAAGCTTGAGGAGAAAGGCTATGCAGATTACGCCAACGCGTAATCGTAGCTTTTATGACACTGGATGTAGCGAGAATCAAGGGAGATTTCCCGCTACTTTCGCGAAAGGTTCGTCACGATCTCCCACTGATCTATCTCGATAGCGGCGCAACCAGTCAGAAACCAGTCGCAGTCATTGAAGCGGAGAGCGATTTCTATCGATTGCATAATTCCGCTGTTCATCGTGGTGCTCATCTGATCGCTGAAGAAGCTACGGATATCTACGAAGGTGCACGGATAAAAGTGGCACGATTCATCGGGGCCGAAAGCGCCGATGAGGTCATCTTCACGAAGAGCGCAACTGAATCGATTAATCTGCTGGCTTATTCTCTTGGTCAAAGTGATACCAAATCGTCGTTTCATCTCAAACCTGGCGCATCGATAGTTGTGAGCGAACTTGAACATCATGCAAACCTCATACCATGGCAGGAGTTGGCGAAACGAAGTGGAGCATCACTTCGCTGGTTTCCTGCAACTGAAGACGGTCGACTCGACCTTTCAAATCTTGACCAAGTTATTGATTCAAGTACGAAGATTGTTGCACTTACTCATCAATCCAATGTCACGGGAGCCATCACCCCGTTATCTGAGATCGTGAAGCAAGCAAAGAGTGTAGGAGCTTTAACAATTCTTGATTCGTGTCAATCGGTTCCTCATTTTCCGGTCGATGTTCGCGAACTAGGTATTGATTTTCTCGCCTTCTCAGGACACAAAATGGTTGGCCCCACAGGCATTGGTGTGCTCTGGGGCCGAAAAGAACTTCTCAATCAAATATCACCATTTTTATTTGGCGGTTCAATGGTCACATCGGTTTCAATGACAGAGGCGACCTTTGCCGATACACCAAGGAAGTTTGAGGCTGGAGTACCAAATATGGCTGGGGCCGCTGGCCTTAGCGCAGCCGTCGACTACTTGGAATCTCTCGGAATGGAAGCGATCCATCAACATGAGCTCTCGCTTAACGATTACGCACTGGCCCAACTTAAAGAGATTGCAGGACTCCGGTTGATCGGCCCTTATGAAAATATTGATCGTGGCGCTGTTTTCTCCTTTACGCTCGAGGGCATTCATCCGCACGATGTGGGTCAGTCACTCGATGATCGAGGCATTGCAGTAAGAACTGGTCATCATTGCGCCTGGCCCCTGATGAAGAAATTCGGGATCTCGGGAACCACGCGGGCAAGTTTCTATCTCTACAACTCACTTGAGGATGTGGATCGATTGGTCGAAGGCATTTACGAGACCCAACGTTTCTTTACCGCGCGGGGACTTTGATGGTAAACCTTGAATCGCTTTATCAAGAGTTGATACTTGATCACTACAAGAATCCATTGAATAAGGGCCTGGCGAGTAATCCCTCAGCTTCGGTTCATCACGTCAATCCTTCATGCGGTGATGAAGTTGATCTGAATCTGATCGTTGATGGGGAGTTGATAGTCAGCGTTACCTGGGATGGAGTCGGATGCTCGATCTCTCAGGCTTCGACCTCGGTTCTTACTGATTTAGTTCAAGGAAAGAGTGCGCAGGAGGCTTTGAAAATCATCGATGCTTTCTCAGAAGTAATGTCGAGCAAGGGGAGTATCGGCGGGGATCCGGAAATATTGGGTGACGCAGTCGCGTTCTCTGGGGTCTCCAAATATCCAGCTCGAATCAAATGCGCTCTTCTTGGTTGGATGGCGTTGAAGGATGCAATGCTGCAAGCAAAGGTCATCCGCTAGTCGAGCGGTGAGTATTTCGAAGATATGATGAGGGTAGCGATAGCAAAGGGGCTAGGGATATGAATGAGAGAAAATCCGTATCAGTAGCGGATATATCTGAGGCAATGAAGGATGTAATCGATCCTGAACTTGGCATCAACGTGGTTGATCTTGGCCTCATTT
>RGOY01000173.1 GCA_010028225.1 Actinomycetota bacterium | reverse complement strand
GGCGAGTTGGTGATCTGAGTTCTGAATCAGGATTGGATCGCACTCGTAGTGTAATTCGGCGCCAGAATGCCAACCAAAGCGGTAGCCCAACTAAGAACAGTGTCAGGGCAAGGAGTGCGGTGTTGGTAGCGGAAGATCCGAGGAGTTGCACTTGACTCGTAAATGACTCGACTATCGAAACTAGCCCCATTGATACTGCTATTGCAGTAGTTGCCAAACCACCGGCTGCGAGTAAATATTCATAGATTCGAGAAACTTCACTTCGTTTCTCGTGATGCGCGATACGAAGCGTGACTTGATGATAAGCAAAGGCTGCGCCAGCTGAGATAAGGGCGCCAGTTGCCGCTGGAACATCAGAGAGATGAACCCAGAATGAACTTTCTTGTGGGTCTCCGAAGTACCAGATGAGGAGTTGATAGAAGATGACGCTTGCGCCAACCAACATCGTTACCAAAGGTGCAAAGATTCCGATGAGAAGTAGATAAGCGCTCCAGAGCGAACTCTCTTCACCCTTTCGCTCGCCGAAGAACCAATATGAAATCCACGGCACTACTGCAATTCCAAGAAGTGTGGCCCCTCGAATAAGTTCAGATGGACCAGAAGTCACGAGTGTGTTTTCGCTAAAGGGGAGGAGGGTGGTGGTGATGGAAGCGATGATTCGAGCGAGGCCAACGACAACCAGGACGAGTGATATTGCGCAGGCCAAGAGGTAAGAAGGTTGCCTTCGTTCAGGAGTAAAAATGCGTCGAGCAAGGCGGTAGTGGAGTGCAAGAGTAAGTGCCCAGATAACCGTAGTCGCAAGACCTTGTCCATCTACCGACTTGTCAGTCAGGGATGTCATCACAAATTGATAGGCATTCACAGAAGTAATGATCAGCGCGGTAATGGGTGCAATTACAAAATAGAGTTGGAGCGCAAAGCCATCATTCTCATCTCTATTGGGACTTAAGGATTTCCGGTTCCAACGTGTGATGAGTAGCAAGAGTGGCGCACCAACGACGATGAATGCGGTGTTTCTTGCCATCAAGTTCTCATCGGTGACCAACCTATCTGGTGCCGGAAGCAGGTTTGCGATGAGGCCCGAGAGTCCAGTGTTGACGATGACGAGAAGAACAAGCGTTGCTAGATACTGAAAGATTTCCCGTATCTCATCGCCGAAGTCACGCCGTGCAGAACGACGGATGATGAACCAGCGAATAATCAGTAGCGGAACAGTAAAAGTGATGAGGAGAGAGATGATGCCAAAAATCATGGTTTCTCCTGCTCGCAGTCATAGAGCGGCCATGGCGTCCCTGCAATGCGCCACAAGCCCGACTCCTTCTCTAATCGGATAACTTGGTCTTCTTTCCATCCGCTCACCATGTCATTGCTGCTGTAGCGGATGCGCACCTTCACTTTGGCATTTGCACCGCTTATCTCAGATTCGACAAGATCGATGGTTATTTCTTGGGAAAGGCCCTGTCTATCAAGTTCGAAAAGTTCACAAGGAGAAGTGGAAACAAAATAACCGAGCGCTCCTTCGCTATCTCGTTCAGCTAATGCCTTGAAAAAAGATTGAACTGTCGCTTCTGGAGTTCCTGAAGCAAATTCACTTGTCTTACTCTGGGTCGCCGAGAAGATTGCCAGTGCAACTAGTGCGAGCGCTCCAAGTGAGGCGATGATGCGATTGCGCATTGACATGACACGAGTCTACGCTCGGTTCAAGCAACATTCGCTCTTTTCTTACGAAACTCCCAGTATGCGAGGAAACCAACGACCATGGCAAAGCCAAAGAGGAGATCTTCAATAGGAGCACCTGCAATTCTCCATCCCATGATCTGAGTTGCGTCATAGATGACAACTTCGCGAGTGGTAAGCCAGGAATTCGTGAGAAGTTGGAAAGGAAGAATTATTGCGTAACTAGCCCAAAATGCTCTTGTCGTCAGTAGTGATGTCTTGAAGAGAAAGATGTCGCTAAGTACGACGAGAATTAAGGCAAGGGAAGTAATCTCGGTATAAGTCATGACTTCTCCTCCTTCCAATGGGGACGAAGTTTGGTCACACCTTCGTAAGTAAGGATTATCGCAAGCGGAACAACGATGAAGAAGAGCAATTCCTCAAGAGGAATATTGAAAGGAAGGATTACTCCCAGGGTCTGACCTAAATCAAATTTCCAGTGACTCAAGTGAATAGCAAGTGCATCCCAGATTAAAAAGAAGATAGAAATCGGGACGATGGTTGTAAGGGTAAATCGAATCCTGCGAAGGACTCTCAGTTTGAAGGCCCATTCAAGCCACCAAGATCCCGTAATCGTAAAAGCCAACATGGCCAGATAGGCCATCTTTCCCATGCCTCATGATGACACGCGAGCGCTCGCTCGTGAGGTTATTCGCTACAGATGCGCTGCGCCGAGTTTATTCTCAGGTCGTGAATGGCGCCCAGATCAGAGTATTTGATCTGATGAGAAATCTTTCTACCACTATTGCACTTCTCTCCCTCGTAGTTGGTGGAATCTTCGCGCTTTCAATGGATAGCAGCTCCATGGGCTGGCAAGTGGCACTGGCACTTTTTGCACTGGCGGTAGGGATACCCCATGGCGC
>RGOY01000172.1 GCA_010028225.1 Actinomycetota bacterium | reverse complement strand
TGGGGCGTAGATCTCGAGAGTTTCCCTCGCCTTTCGCGTCGCGCTCTCGAGAGATACGAACTGCCAGGTTCGGGCGTTATGTAAACGATCGGCAAGCTTGATGATCAGGACTCGAATATCCCTCGACATCGCAACCACCATCTTGCGTACCGTCTCTGCCTCCGCTGTTGGTCCATAGGTGAGTCGATCCAATTTCGTCACACCGTCAACCAATGCCGCGATCTCTTCACCGAATTCATCCTTGAGTTTCGATAACGAGTACTGGGTATCTTCAATGGTGTCATGAAGAAGTGCGGCACAGATCGTCGCAGCATCAAGTCCAAGTTCGACGAGAATTTCAGCGACGGCTACAGGATGCGTGATATAGGGATCACCAGATTTTCGTAATTGCCCCAGGTGCGCTGAACTTGCACGATCGAAGGCGCGGTCAAGAAGTTCGATCTCACTCTTTTTCCATGAGCCGGAAAGGCGTTCGCGGACCGGCGCGATCAAAGTCATGCCGAGATTTTACTGCTGAGGTTTTATCGGCGCTTTTTGCGCTTTGGTTGTGCCCGCTGAACCGGTGAGCTCTCACTCTCACCACTGCCTCGCGAATTCACTCGCTTTGCCAGGGCGATCATCGCTGGCTCTCTCTCCCGTAGTGACGCGAGGAAGGGGGTTGCGATGAATATGGATGAGAAGGTGCCGATGATCAGACCCACAAACAAGACGAGCGCGATGTCTTTAAGCGTGCCTGCCCCGAGTAATCCCGCACCGACAAAGAGAAGCGAAGCCACCGGTAGAACAGCGATGATCGAAGTATTGATGGAGCGAATCAAAGTCTGATTAACAGCCAAGTTTGCTGCCTGCGAATAAGTTAGCCGAGCAACTTGAGTGATGTTCTTGGTATTTTCGCGAACTTTGTCGAAGACCACCACGGTGTCATAAAGAGAGTAAGCCAGAATCGTCAAGAAACCAATAAGTGTGGCTGGAGAGACTTCAAACCCAACGAGAGCATAGATACCGACCGTGATGAAGACATCGTGAAATAGGGCGAGAAGTGCTGCAAGGCCCATCTTCGGCTCAAAGGTCAACGCAAGATAGATGACCACGATAACGAGGAATGCAACGAGACCAATCGTTCCCTTTCGCGTGATCTCCTCTCCCCATGATGGCCCGATTGCTTGAACATCAATCGTCTCAAGGGCTATCGAGTAGCGAGCGGCAAGTACATCTTGCACTTCATTCAACTCATTTGGCTCTAGCGCATCAGTTTGGATTCGAACTTTGTTACTACCAAGTTCTTGAACAATCAACCCCTCGATGAAAGGAAGTGACTCCAACGTCTCACGAGCATTAGACGCATCTGCTTGCGTCGATGAAACTGTGATGACCGTTCCACCCTTGAATTCAATTCCTAAAGTTAGCCCTTTGAAGAAGAACGCACCGCTCGAAAGGATAAAGAGCACGAGCGAAACGGCATACCACTGCCTCCTCCGACCGACAATGTCGAGTGAAACCTCACCACGATAGAGACGACCGCCAAGGGAGCCAACTTCATGACGTTTGGCCATTGCTCACCTCCTTACTGTTTGCGGGTTTAAGGCCAAGACTCATCGGTGACATTCCGCTGAGAGTCGCGCCACTTTGGAAGAACTTAAGTCGTGAGAGCAAAACGACAAGAGGTTTCGAGAAGAAGAAGATGACAAGAAGATCGATAAGAGTGCTGAGTCCGAGCGTGAATGCGAAGCCACGTACTCCACCGACTGCGAAGATATAGAGAAGTACTGCAGCAATCAATGAAACTACATCCGAAACGATGACGGTTCGGCGTGCTCGAACCCATGCAGTCTCGACTGCAGTCTTTATTGATTTTCCTTCACGTACTTCATCACGAAGGCGCTCGAAATAGAGGACGAAAGAGTCGGCGGTGATACCGATCGAGACAATGGCTCCTGCAATACCGGCAAGGGTTAAAGTAAATCCGATCCATTCACTCAAGAGAGCAAATGCAAAGATATTGATGTAGGCAGCTACAACAAGTGAGCCCACCGCAACAAGACCAAGACCTCTGTAGTAGAGCACCGAATAAAGAATCACCAAGAGAAGCCCGATAATCCCAGCAAGAAGACCTGCATCAAGCTGCTCTGCACCAAGCGTTGCTGAGATTTGCTGCACCTCACCTCGCTCGAAGGCGAGCGGAAGCGATCCATACTTCAAGACATTCGCTAAATCTTGCGCTTCTAATTGTGTGAAATCACCAGTGATCTGCGCTTGTCCACCGGTGATTGCTTCGTTGATTCGAGGAGCAGAAACGACTAATCCATCAAGGACGATTGCTAACTGATTCTGTGGCGCAGGGTTATTGACGACTTCACTTGTCACTGCGGCGAACTTTTTTCCTCCTTCGTTGGAGAAATCAAGTGAGACATACCAACCAAGCGCTGTCGTTGCGTCATAGACGGCTTGTGCACCCGAGACATCTGTACCGAGAACCTGCGCTGGTGCAAGGAGGTATTTCACAAATCCTTCGCGATCGCAGGCAACCATGACCGTAGCTGGGTCATCGAGAATTCCCCCACCACGCTCGGCCGCTAGCG
>RGOY01000171.1 GCA_010028225.1 Actinomycetota bacterium | reverse complement strand
CAGAGATGACATATCTCGGATCACAGCCATGGCCATTTCCTGCATCGGTAATGATTGCATTCGAAGCACTTGTCCAAGACCCAGAATCCGCTCGCCCCGATGGTGTTGAGATCACTGAAATCGGATGGTGGAGCAGAGAAGAACTCAAACGAGATATCGCATCCGGCAAAGTCCGCCTTCCACCATCGATTAGCGTCGCTCGGGCAATGATCAATCGATGGTATGGCCCCACACATCGCGAAGATCTTTCGGGTAAGGAATCTTGGCGTTAATGAGTGAGGTAGCAGAGCGGCTCCTTGCAGATCTTGATGATGAGCAACGGATAGTTGCAACTACAGTTCGAGGCCCAGTGCTTGTCATTGCTGGTGCTGGAACAGGTAAAACACGGGCAATCACCTATCGAATCGCCTATGGCGTCGCATCGGGTGCCTTTGATCCGATGAAGACTCTCGCACTCACATTCACGGCGAAGGCAGCCGGTGAGATGAGATCTCGTCTTCGAATCCTTGGAATCCCACAAGTCTCTGCCCGCACTTTTCACTCTGCGGCGCTAAGGCAGCTGATCTATTTCTGGCCAGAGGTATTTGGCGGGAGATTTCCCCAGTTACTCACTGCAAAGAGTTCCATGCTCAAAGAGGCAGCAAACCGAATTGGTTCTGCCGATCAGAGTGCAATCAAGAGCACGCCCACCATTCTTCGCGAAATTGCGGGGGAGATTGAGTGGTGCAAAGTCTCGGGATTTTCTCCGGATCAGTATGTCGAAGAGGCGGAGCGCTTTGATCGTCGAGTCTCCATCAAAAGTAGTGATGTCGCTAAAGTCTATGAGTCCTATGAGAGCATCAAACAAGGCGAACGTGTCATCGATTTTGAGGATGTCTTACTGCTCACCATCGGGATGTTGGAAGAGGAATCTGCGGTGAGAAATCGAGTTCGCGAGCAGTATCGCTTCTTCACCGTTGATGAGTATCAAGATGTATCACCCTTGCAACAGCGACTTCTCGATCTCTGGTTAGGGACGCGAAAAGATATCTGCGTTGTTGGAGATCCAGCACAGACCATCTACTCCTTCGCTGGTGCGACGCCATCATTCCTACTCAACTTCACGAAGAAATATCCCGATGCTGGTGTCATCCGACTTCAAAGGGGATATCGCTCGACTCAAGAGATTATCAATCTCTCCAATCAAATGGTGCGAAGCAGTGGAATGGGAATGGAACTTATCGCTGGTGAGATTTCACATGGGGCAGCGCCGCGAGTGATGGTGGCAGGTAATCCGAGTGAGGAGATCTCAGCAATCATCGAATCAATTCGGGAAGAGATGGCCGGTGGCCGAGATGAGAGAGATTGTGCGATCTTGGTTCGAACTAATAATCAAATTGATGCATTAGAGCGAGCGCTGGCAGTGTCTGGTCTTCGCTTTCAAGTGAAAGAGAAAGATAAGTTCTTTGATCGCCCAGAAGTCCTTGATGCTATGCGTGTTATTAGAAGTGCTTCAGTATTGAGCGAATCGGGACATCTCTGGCCGCAAGAACTCACGCAACTTCTTGCACCACTTGGATCGAATCCTTATCTGCAAGCAATCAAAGATCTTGCTGATCAGTCGCGTGCAGAAGGCACTGATTCGCTACGGGGCTTCTTGAGAGAGCTAGAGGAGCGAAAGGATGAGGAGAATCCACCTCAACTTCCAGGAATCACGCTCTCAACAATCCATGCGGCAAAAGGGTTGGAGTGGCCTTCTGTCTATCTCGCCATGCTCACCAAAGATTCGATGCCCTGGCCATCAAGCCCCATCGATGAAGAGCGACGACTCTTCTATGTCGCCATCACTCGCGCTAAAGAGCGACTGGTCCTTTCATACTCAGGCGTAGCCTCACCGTTTCTTAGTGAGATTGGTCAGATTCAGGCGTGAATTCCATGAGAGTGACGATATTTGTTTGCGCTCTGAGATACCTCGTTGGTAACCTTCGCGACATGTCCGCAATCCGCTTTAGCCGCTCATTTATTGGTTTTGCCTTTACCGGCACAACCAATTCTTTGGTGTTGGCTGATCGTTATCACACAGCCAAGCACAAGGGGATTACGGGATCCTGGAGGACTATCTAAAAGAAGAGATAGAAGGCCAGGGGCCCAGAATCCAAATCGGATTCGGGCCCTTTTTCTTTTTCCAGTGAAAGGGCTGGTGAAAGAAGCGATAAATCAGAGCCGTGGCGACACGGGAGAGGAAAGGTGAGAACAATGGCAACAGTTCTCTTCAGCGACTTACTAGTACCGGGATGGGCCGAGAGCAGGATTGGTCTACAAGATGTGACAGGTACATATGGTGATCGTTACGCCTTCTCACTCCCATGCCATAAGAGTGATCCCGAAATGTTCTTCTCCGAGGATCGAGAGATTATCGAGCGAGCAAAGCGTGCCTGCGCACCGTGTCCAGTTCGAGCAGCCTGTCTCAAAGGTGCTCTCTCACGACAAGAACCTTGTGGTGTCTGGGGTGGCGAACTCTTTCAGGAAGGGCGCGTCATCCAAGAGCGACGAGGCGTCGGGCGTCCGCGTTTAGTAAGCGTTTGAAAAATTAACTAAGGGCCTTTGGCACTGGAGCGACGCCAAGGGCCCGAAGGTGCCAGCC